>JBAUTB010000089.1:0-85282 GCA_049582005.1 Gloeobacterales cyanobacterium
GTAACTGCGGAAGAGGTGATCGATAATGTGACCGCCATCGGGGGTTCCGTCACCGTTCTGGGCAACGGACAAGTGACCAAGGATGCGGTTGCCATTGGTGGAGATGTGATTTTGAAGCCTAATGCCCGTGTGAATGGGGATGCGGTTGCCGTGGGTGGAACCGTTGTCAAAGAAAAGGGTGCCATCTTGGGAGGAGAAACCGTCACGGTTCAAGATGGTACAGGCTTAGTATCTTTGTTCCGGCAGTGGGGATGGTTCGGCTTCCTCTTCGGTATTTATCTGGCCAATGTTGTTTTTCACTTTTTCCTGGTCATCACCGTTACGGCTCTGGGGGCAGTGCTCCTGACTTTGCTTCCAGATTTTCTACGCATTATTACCGCAACCATCCAACAATCACCTTTGAAAAGTGGGGCCTGGGGTCTAGGCGGTACCGTTGCCTTTGGATTATTGACGACCCTGATTTCAGGAAGCCTGCTAGGGAATCTGCTGGGACCCGTGGTGGTTTTAGCAATGTTTGTAGCCGGGATCTTGGGCGCAGTCAGTATGGGGGTCTTAATTGGAGAAAAAACATTATCAGGTCAGGGAAGAACCCCAATGCAGCAGTTCCTATTCGGAATGCTCATTCTGGCTTTAGTAGGTCTTATTCCCTTTGTCGGCGGCACCGTGTTCTGGCTGGTTAGCCTCTTTGGATTTGGTGGCGTCTTGGCCTGGAAGTTTGAACCGATGCGACTCAAGTTATTAGGACAGAGAACTCCTCGACCAGAGATTACAAAAGGAACGAGTGACCATCCGCAGGAAGGAGCGGTGTGACATGAATCTGGCATCCTGCTGCTTAATCCTCTTGCTTACGGTATGAGGTCTAATGGTGGCAGGATTCAGACAAGCTGCCCAAGGAACTCTCCGGAGTATGAGGCAAGGGGTTTCGGCTTAAGAATGTTTTTTGATTGGTGATGAACCTGTGGCCTAGCTCATCACTAGAAAAGATAAGCGTAGGGAAACGTTTTAAAACTTGGCGACGGAGAGTAGTCCAGTACAATTAGATTCTCTCAAGAGAACCTACCATGGTCCTGCCCGTATTGCCAAAGCTAAAGAGTCTGCCAGCATACGGGGCTGTAGAAATTAAGCTGGAAGAAGGGATCCCGATTTTTCGGGCCTCAGAGGCGGTTCAGGCGCGGATTGAAATTCTGCTGGCTAAACAAAAGGAATCTCCTCTGAGTGTGGAAGAAGAGCAGGAACTGGATAGCGGCGAAGAGATCGATGACTATTTGAGTTTTGTAAATCATACAATGCACAATGTCTATCAAAGACAGCAGGGCGGTTAGCATTATCAACTATGATCTCAAAGATCGCATGGTTCGTGATGCTGGGGAGAAGGAATCATGAGTAAGTTTGAAATCCTTACCCCTCTTAACTTCATTGTTCGCACCGCTGAAAAATATTGGCAAAAGCTCATTGAGAAACACCCAGACATTGCCGACCTTGAAGCCGAAGTTATACAGGCGCTAGCCAACCCAGATGAAATTCGCTGCAGTAGCCGCGAGCCAACTGTGCTGCTGTTTTATCTAATTCTGAAGGAAAGCCGATGGGTCGTCGCAGTCGTACGGCGATTAAAGGAAGTGGGATTCCTCGTCACAGCATACCAAACTGATGCAATCAAAGAAGGAGAAACTCTATGGCTCAGGTAAAAATCTATTACGAACCAGAAATGGAATTGTTGACCGTATTTTGGCAACCTCCCCGAAAAAATCAAATTGCTACAGAACTAGGAGATGGAGTGATCTTGATCAAAGATGAAAATACAGGCGAGCCTATTGGTATGGAACTTTTATCCTATCGTCCCAGTGATAATCGATTTGATGCCGTAAGTGTAGAAATGGGTCGGCTAGCCGGAATTCCATGACATACTGGCTTATTCTCTTCAACCTCACTACCGGCAATAATTCCTCATTGGGGAAATTTTAGATGTTCTCTCCCCTTGACCTCAGTACCGCGCCGAAATCCTAGAAGACCTCGCCTAATACTACATCCGCAACTAATGACCTTCCTATATGACCATTTTGGCGCTCCGATACGAACGGATTAGCCTCCCAGCTCCTCAACTTCAGTATGGATTACCCATCTCTCTGCGATCTCTTTGACTGCTGGGTTGATGGTACAGGAATAATAGAAAGCGAAGTCTCTGGAATTACCATGACTTCTTTGTGTTCACTATCCTCCGTGTTTTCCCAAAATTCTCCATTGGTGAAAAATACCGCCGTAACCTGCACCATCGTTGAATCCCCAGGCCAGCCTAAATGTTGCTGTTGAAGACGATAGGACCATTTTTCTCCCTGCTTCCAAGGCTGCTCTCTGGTCAGAGAGACTTTACGGGTAAGAACACTTCGGCCCAGACTTCCCAGCAAAGTAAAGGCAACATCTACACGGGACACATCACGGCTATCTTTTTGCTGCAAGACAATGGTCGTATCCCAATTGCTATTTAGTTGGCCGTCTTGATCGGCCATACTACTTGTGACCGAACGAGCCACTACAGGGGAATTTAGGGCATCTTGAGACAGACCTTTTAGGGGCACATAAGCCCAAACAGGAGATGAACTGAGGAGCAGACAAAGTAGGAGGTGAATTCCTATTTTCTTCATGATCGAAATCTACAGGGAAGAGAGCATCAGCATCAGGACCTCCAGCACACCGTCTAAGGGCCTGTACAAAATATACCCATCTGTTCTTCGTGTCCCAATAAATAAATGGAGGGAAGCCTAAACTAGGGTGTGGGCTTAGCTCTAAACTTACGGTAGGTAGCATCTGCATCCTCGCTGAACCTGGGTCTATGAACATCTCCAAACGTCCATCTCAAGGGTTTGCGCTCTTAGAAGTCATTGTTTCTGTGGTAGTGGGAACACTCGTTTTAGCGTTCCTGGTGCGGCCTTTGAGTGCGGCTTTGATCAATCGTTTGCAGAGTGATCAGATTGCTCAAGCCACTGAATTGGCCCAAGAGCAGGTAGAACTTGTGCAGCGCACTTGGCGCACGAATGCGAACCTATTGCCTTCCTATGGAAGCGATGAAACTATCCCCTTTAAACCTATCGCCACAGACAAACGCACCGGAGTCTTAAATGATCCTACTCTGGTTCCGGTGGACCATCCTGACATCCAGAATGTAGGGATTGACCAAAATCAAGATGGAAAAGCTGATTTCATTCTGCAATGCTTTGCCGGAAAGTCTCCGAACCTTACGCAAGTCTCTTCTCAAACCCAGCGTTCGGTTGTCCGTGTCTACAAAGCCCCTCTCAGGGCAGAAGATTCCCCTAAACCCTTAGCTTTGATGGTGAATGATATCTATGTAGGCCCCTCGTGATGTCTCTAAACAGGAAAAGAGCAGGATTCACGCTGGTCGAAGTGCTGATCACCATAAGTGTGCTTGGCATTCTTGCCAGTGCCGCGATTCCGAATCTTGTTGGCTTGCTAGAACGGCAGCAATTGCAACAGACCATTAGCCAGGTAGAATCTCTACTGCATCAGGCTCGTCAGTATGCACTCAGCCAAGGAGTAACGACCTCGGTTCAATTTGATGAAGAGAGCAACACCATCACCGCCTGTGAAAGTACTCTTGAATCCCAGTGTAATGGGCGGACGATCCAAACACTGCAACTAGATACCATAGAACTCAGCCATAGCGCTCTAAAAGGTCCTAACGGGGAACCTGACCGAAGTCTAGCTTTTGATTTTCGCGGGCATTTACTCACCCCTGGAGATGTTCTACAACCTATTGCCTTTAGGCATTCTCGAAATGACAAGCTCACGCGTCGCATTTATATAGTCTCTATCCTGGGAACCCTTTGGGATGATTCAGGAGAAGCCATAATTCCCCAGGAAACATTGGGTAAGGAGGATGTACCCAATGCCTCATAGGTGGTTGCTCAGGCACACTAGAAAAAAACGTGGCGTAACGCTCGTAGAACTTTTGATTGCTGCAGTTATTTCTGGAATTATTATCTCGGCCATGATAGGCGCTTTTGTCACAACGGCAAGCAAGAGCGTTAAGGAAAAGCGATTAGGGGAGATTCAAGAAGAAAATCATTTGGCGCTAGATCTGATCAGCTCTGAAATACAAGAAGCGGCTTGGATTTCTAAAGATAGCGGAAAACTCTTGGAATTACCGAATGGAAGAATCGTCTTAAGTCTATTACTCCCTGATACTCAAGGATATACGTTGGTGCTCTATACTCTAGCCGCTCCATCAGAAAATTTATCGCCAGTCCTCCAAGCGTATCTTGCAAAAAATCAATCAACGGTAGCACTGTATCGATGGCAATCTATTCCTTTAGACGTAGATCCAAAAGACCCTATATTTCCTAAGAAAATAGCGCCCCAAACCAATCAACCCCAATTGGTCACCGCTTTTCTACATTCAGATCCCGATGACAGCGAATTTAACTTTATAGAAGACAAGCAAAACGGCCAGATCTATGGGGGACAGCTTATTCTGCGAGGGGATGACCCTACACAACCTTGTTTAGAAGAACGCTGTTCCAACCTGGAAATTGCAACCAGATCCTACAGCAGGAATATTCATCCTGATGCCCGTTAAGGGTTTCCGGCTTTGGAAAAGTCATCTATATCGCCAGGGTCGCGATAACCACAACGGGCATGGTGGCAAGGAATATCAGAGGGATGATAGAGCTTGCAACAATAGGATTTGCCCGTACCAATGATGCCTTGACGATAGAGAAGAACAGCCAGGGCGGCCCCTAAAGGTGGGGCCATCCAATAAATCCATTGGTTTTGCCAGAACATAGCGAGGATAGCAGGGGCAAGGGACCGCGCCGGATTCAGACTAGCCCCCGTAAACTTGGCAGCATTAGCGAACAGCACCGCAAAAACGGTCGAAGCAATCAAGCCTGTCCAGCGCATCCAGGCTGAGTTCACCGTAACGAGAATGGTCAACATCAGCAGAAAGGTCATGCCGAGCTCTAGCCCAAAACCAAGGGCCGGACTAACGCCCAGCCCCAGAGCTGTTGCCCCTCCACGAATGCTGCGCGCCAGATCAGGAAAACTTAGCCACACCAGCGCCGTGCCGATGAAAGCGCCCACAAACTGCATCAGCATATAAATCACAGCATCGGGCGTTGAGATTTTGTTCAAGAGCCAAAAGCCAAAGGTCGTCGCCGGATTGAGATGTCCTCCTGCTCGTTTGCCCAGCGGCGAGTAAACCACAATCGCGGCTCCAACCGCAATACACAGAGCCTGAAAAACAATACGCAGACTGCGATCCGGTACCGACTGCACAATCGGAGAGCCTGCTCCAAAATTCCAACATGCCCAGGTAAGCGCATTGAAGATAATCAAGGCCATCCCTAATAGCTCACTCAAGTAAGCCGAGATTCTGGCGGCCTTGAGGTCGTAGCGTTGTCCTGGTTGGGTCACGTGGTTCATGGACACTCACTATCTATACATTGGCGTTGGCAAAGCATTAAGGCGAACCAGGATTGAGGGTCCGTCCAAACCTGCAAGGGTTTAAGAGCATGGTTCTCCAAAACAGAAATTAAAGTAGGCACATCAAACTTACGGGAAATCTCCGTCCGTATTGTTTCCTGAGCCTGCAGCGTAACCGTACAATCCAGACTTCGCAGCTCTATGGTTTGGTTTTTTAGACTGCGCAGATGCATTTCAATCTGATGTGCGACCGGATTATAGATGGCCGCATGAGCAAACTGCTTAAGATCAAAGTTGCCTTGGAATCGGTGATTGAGATGACTTAGCATATTGAGGTTAAAAGCTGCCGTTACCCCTTGGGCATCGTTGTACGCCGCTTCGAGAATCTCTGTAGGCTTTTGCAGATCTACGCCCAAGAGAAAGAATTCGCCTGGCTGTAGGGCTTGTTGAATGTGCGTGAGAAAGTGATCACAAGCCTGCTCATCCAGATTGCCCAACGTACTTCCCAGAAAAATAAGCAGGCGACGCGCTAAACCAAAACGGGGAAGCTGGGCTAAGGCCTGCTCATAGGTTCCTGCTAAGCCACAGAGACTCAATTTGGGATACTGACGGAGTAAATCTAGCGCTGTGGTTTTAAGAATGCCCGCACTGACATCAATCGGGCAATATTGGAGGCGATGATTGAGCTGACTATAGGCCTCAAGGAGCAAGCGCGTTTTACGCGAACTGCCACTCCCTAACTCCACCAATTCACAGGCCCCTGTCAGGTGAGCAATTTCTAAGGCATAGGTTTCCAAAATCACTTGCTCGGTTCGCGTCGGGTAGTACTCTGGCAGGTTACAAATCTGCTCAAACAACTCCGAGCCTCGATCATCGTAGAAGTAGCGGCAGGGCAAAGTCTTAGGCCTCTGCTTCAGCCCCCGGATCACATCATCCCATTCATCCACGGATACTTCAGAGGAGCTCAACGTAATCCAGCGCAGGCGGGAATCCTCATTTTGGACGGTGCTCACTTTGGGGTCTCCTTTGTTTCTATGGTTTTTGAGCGGGCAAGTACAATAACTCCCTGGCAGCCTGGAAACAGACACTGGCGTAATAAGGAATTACCGAACCGCAGAAAGCTCTAACAGGGTGGGCTTTTTATGTTGGCCCTCATACTCACCGAATTGCTGAATCAATTTGGCCACCAATCCGGTCCATCCAGTTTGATGACTGGCTCCAATACCCGCGCCATTATCGCCGTGGAAGTATTCATAGAAGAGGACCAGATTTCGCCAATGGGGGTCCGTTTGGAACTTTTCACTGTTTCCATGCACCGGGCGCTGACCCGATGGATTTTGCAAGAAAATTCGGATTAGCCGTTGCGATAATTCGGAAGCTACTTCCCATAGATTCATCATTTTTCCTGAACCCGTAGGACATTCAACTTTGAAATCGTCGCCCAGGTAATAGTGAAACTTTTGTAGGGACTCGATGAGCAGGAAATTAACGGGGAACCAGACAGGACCACGCCAGTTAGAGTTACCCCCAAACAAACCACTGCTGGATTCAGCCGGTTCGTAATCCACCCGGAATTGAGTGCCATCCACATCAAAAATGTAGGGATGTTCTGCATGGAATCTGGAAATTGCCCGAATACCGTAGGATCCCAAAAACTCGGTTTCATCCAGCATTTTTTGGAGAATGCGCTGTAACTTCTCTCGGTAAACAATCGCCAGCAATCTTCGCTCTCCCATCCCCTCTGTTCTCATACACGCAATATTTTGGGTCAGGTCAGGACGATTCTGGATGAACCATTCCGTGCGTTTCTTAAACCCTGGCAGTTGGCGTAAGATTTCCGGTTCAATAGTTTCGACCGCAAACAGGGGAATCAGCCCCACCATCGACCTTACTTTTAGTTCAATCTGCCGCTCCGGCAAATGCAGCACATCATAATAGAATCCTTCTTCGTCGTTCCATAAATTGGCTTCCCCTTCACCAATGTGGTTCATGGCATCGGCAATATAGAGGAAATGCTCGAAGAATTTGGTGGCAATGTCTTCGTAGACAGGGTTGGTTTTGGCCAGTTCCAGAGCAATCGCCAGCATATTCAAGCAATACATCCCCATCCAACTGGTGCCATCGGACTGATCGATGTGTCCACCCGTAGGTAAGGCTGCACTGCGGTCGAACACCCCAATATTGTCTAAGCCCAGAAAACCGCCCTGAAAGACATTATTGCCCTCAGCATCCTTGCGGTTCACCCACCAGGTAAAGTTGAGCATCAGCTTCTGAAATACGCGTTCTAGAAACTGACGGTCTCCCTGTCCATGCATCTTTTGCTCAATCTTATAAACGCGCCACGTAGCCCAGGCATGAACGGGAGGGTTCACATCGCCAAAGGCCCACTCATAGGCGGGTATCTGCCCATTCGGATGCATGTACCATTCCCGTGTCAGGATATCCAGTTGATATTTGGCAAAATCGGGGTCAACCATAGCCAGTGTGATGGTGTGGAAGGCCAGATCCCAGGCCGCAAACCAGGGATACTCCCACTTGTCAGGCATCGAGAGAATATCTTCGTTATAGAGATGGAACCATTCACGATTTCTACCTCTTTTGCGTTCTGGCGGGGGCGGGGGTGCTGCTGGATCCCCCTCCAGCCAATCTTCGACTACATAGTGGTAAAACTGCTTACTCCAGAGCATGCCAGCAAAGGCTTGCCGCTGCACATTCCGCATATCCTCGCTCAGCGGGAAGGGCGTAATCCATTGATAAAATTCATCGGCTTCTTGCTGTCGGAGTTTGAAGATAACATCAAACTCTTTGCCGAAGGGTTCTTTTAGATCAGGATCATTACTCAGGCGCAACCGAATCGTCTTAGTTTCCCCTGGGCCGACAGTGCGTGTGTAGTGAGCCGCCGCTTTTGTCCCCTTCCGCTCAGGATTAACAGCCTCTTTTTTGTTTTCTACGATGTAATTGTTAATGCCATCTTTTACATAGGGGGAAGCATTAGAATAACCAAATACTCTTTCGTTATTAGTTTCATTTTCGGTGAATAGATATTCCATTTCACCTTGACAATACAACCACCTTTTTTCTAACGTAGGATGAAAGGCTTCAATAACATTCATGCCATTACTTGATTGGGTAACGCGAAGCGATGGCTTATTTGTATCTCCGTTCCAGGACCAGGTATTACGAAACCAAAGAGTAGGCAGAACATGCAAAGTCTTGGCTTCCGGTCCTTGGTTGATTACCTTAATTTGAATCAAAATATCTTCAGCAGAATGCTTGGCATATTCAACGAATACGTCAAAGTAGCGATTCTCCTCAAAAATCCCCGTGTCTAACAGTTCAAATTCTGGTGCTTGGCGGTTTCTGTATTTATTCTCTTCCACAAGTTGGGTATAAGGAAAGGCTCGATGGGGATATTTATAGAGCATTTTCATATAGGAATGGGTCGGGGTATTGTCCAGGTAGAAGTAATATTCTTTGACATCTTCCCCATGATTGCCTTCGCTACCCGTTAGTCCAAATAGCCTTTCTTTGAGAATCGGATCTTCCTCATTCCAAAGAGCAAGGGCAAAGCAGAGCTGTTGGTGGTTATCGGAAATGCCAGCGATGCCATCTTCGCCCCAACGATAGGCACGAGAACGGGCTTGGTCATGACTGAAATAATCCCAAGCGCTGCCATAAGGGCTGTAGTCTTCACGCACCGTCCCCCATTGCCGTTCGCTTAAGTAGGGTCCCCACCTCCGCCAATGGGTCTTATGGGTGCGGGCTTCTTGTAGCCTTCGTTCTTCTTGGGTTGGAGTTGTCATAATATCTTTCCCCCCTGGCTAAAGAGCATCCTAATTGATTGGATTTGCTGAGTAATCTATCTGGAGTATGGACCTTTACCCTGAAGTAGCCCTTAGGCAATCCTTAGAAAGTGATGAGTATTGGGATGGGATATCTTCTTATGCTGATTCAGTAGTTGCAACCCAGGCCCGTAGTACTTCTGCCACCGTCCAGGCTTGGGCAATACAGCCCCGTGGAGCCATCGGTGCATCTCCTTCAAAGATTTCGCTGAGACTGCCCAATCCGTGGGCATAGAGATGGTTAGCCATAGGTGCTAGAAACTGACGAGCTTGAGCCGGATTGCCATAGACTTTGAGATGCGCCACCGCGAAAGCCCCCAATAACCAACCCCAGACGGTTCCCTGATGATAGGCTGCATCGCGCTGCATCTGATTACCCCCATAGTGTCCTTGGTACTGAGGATGATCCGGTGAGAGAGAACGCAACCCGTGGGAAGTGAGCAACATCTGCCCACAGACATCGACCACCGCACGTTGTTGTTCCAGGGTGAGTAGGGGCAAATGACCATTTCCTCGAGACAACGATACCGCAAAGATTTGGTTAGGCCGCAGCGAAGCATCATTATCTGCAGGACCATCGAGCACGTCATAGCAATATCCGGTCTGTTCATTCCAGAATCGCTTAAAGCCTGCAAGAGCATGGTCGGCGAGCGCCTTATACCCTTGGTGGGGCTTGCCAAGCTGCTGAGCAAAGGTTTCCATGATCCGTAGAGCGTTGTACCAGAGCGCATTCACTTCGATCGGTTTACCCATACGCGGAGTAACCACCCAATCGCCTACCTTGGCATCCATCCAGGTCAGTTGGACGCCTGCTTCTCCAGCAAAAAGTAAACCATCCGTGGCATCGAGGTGAATGTTGTAGCGGGTGCCACGAACGTGCCAGTCAATGATCTCTACCAAAACAGGAAAAAGTTCCCGCAGGAGCTCCTCATCTTTCGTTGCATGCTCATAGGCCCGAATCGCTTCAAAGTACCAAAGGGTTGCATCAACGGTGTTGTATTCTGGGACTTCGCCGACATCGGGGAAGCGGTTGGGCAGCATTCCCTGATCTATGTACTGGGCAAAGGTATGAAGAAGAGAACGGGCAACTTCTGAGCGTCCCGTGGCAATCGTCAAACCGGGTAGGCTAATCATCGTGTCCCTACCCCAGTCTCCAAACCAGGGATAGCCCGCGATGATCGTCTTGCCGCTAGGCTCATCTAATAGAGGCCGATCCACGATAAATTGGTCAGCCGCAAGAAACAATTGATGAATCCAGGCCGGAATATTTTTGCCGTTATCGGGGCGATTCGCTCTCCCAATATTGATTATCTTTTGCTCTTGGGCGTGACGGATCTGTAACGCTTCTTCCCCCTTCAGCACTGGCTGCAACTCTGTGCTAGCCACAAAGGTAAGAGATTCTCCAGAATGGAGGTTGACTTCAAAAGTGGCGATGTGCAGATGATCTTCACGGTCTTCCAGGCCTCGATAACGTTCTATAGCTAGGTTAAAGCCTCGATACCAATCATGCGCCGGGTCGGCCTGCCCATGGTCACTGAGCAGATACAAAGGCACGGCACCAGGATAGGCGATCACCCGAATTCCCTGTTCAACGGGTTCAACGGTCATTTGCCAACCATCACCCTGGGTACTGCCATGATAATCACGGTAGTTGACCAGTGCTTTGAGCGTCAGTTTGAGTGGTAGTGTGGCGCGGCTTAGCGTGTATCGAACATAGGTAGTATTCGCTCCCTGTTGCATCCACACTCGTTTTTCCAATAGGGCATCGGCACAGGCAAAGCGCCAGACAGGGATAGTACCATCTAAGGAAAAATGTTCCAGGTGTTGATAGCCATGAGGGCTGACGGTGCCATCTGCCCAGCGGTTAGTAAAAAGGGCGTAGGTCCGTTCATCATACAAGACAGTTTCATCCAACTTAGTAAGCAACAGGGTACGACCCAGCGGTGGATTCAAGGCCGCAATCAGTAAACCGTGATAGCGGCGCGTAAGCATTCCGGCAACGGTGCCAGAGGCATAACCACCGATGCCATTGGTGACCAACCATTCTCGCCATTCTGCAATATCAAGGTCGCCGCAAATTTCCCGCCCAAATTCGATGCCCATAGTTCAATACCTGAGTTGGGATCACTATCTCGAGTATCGGTTATGCACCCCAGAGACGGCTGAATGGAACATTAAAAGTTGATGAGGAGCGCATTTTTAGAACATTTCATGAAACTTTTCTTGGAAAAAGTTCCAGTTTTCCCAAAGAATCCTATTTTTTAGTTTTAGGAAGAATTTTGTTGGGGAGGAAATTAATAAACTCTATCTATGGAAAAAGTTTTCTAAGAGTGCTATCCCTTTCTTGTATTATCAGAGTCAATTATATGTTCATCCTTTATAATTGCTTAAATTTTAGTTTAATTGTTTTATTGGGATTAATTTATGCTATCAAAAATCAAAGCATTGACTATGTTTGTGGGCTATAGATTACTACAATCAATAATCAAACTAATTTGACAGTTCTTTACGGGTGCCTGAAGGAAAGATTTACGTTAGAGTGTATATATTCAACCTAAGCAGAGCTTACTGAGATTTTGCTATTTTTGGAGAGCGCGGAAATGATGAATGATCATCTAAGTAGTAAAATGTCCACCAATTTCAATATTCAGAGTGTCATCCCCACTGTAATTGAGCAGTCTTCCCGTGGTGAAAAGTCCTTTGATATCTTTTCTAGGCTCTTACGTGAACGGATCATCTACATGGGTACCCCCGTCGATGATATGGTCGCCAACTTAGTCGTTGCCCAGTTACTCTTCTTAGAAGCCGAGGATCCGGATAAGGATATTTCCCTTTATATTAATTCTCCCGGTGGTTCTATCTCAGCAGGAATGGCCATTTATGACACCATGAAGCACATCCGCCCGAAAGTATCGACCATCTGCTTGGGGTTGGCGGCGTCTATGGGGGCGTTCTTGTTGTCTGCGGGGGAAAAAGGTAAGCGTTTATCCCTGCCCAATGCTCGGATTATGATTCACCAGCCCTTAGGGGGAGCTCAAGGACAAGCTACTGATGTCCAAATTATGGCCAAGGAAATTCTGTATGCCAAGGGCTTGATTAACAAGTTGCTCGCGGAACATACAGGTCAGCCCATAGAACGTCTTGAGAAAGATACGGACCGGGATTTCTTCATGTCGGCGGAAGAATCAAAAGAGTATGGCTTGATTGACCAGGTGATTACGAGACGGCCTGATGAAGCTGCTGGTTTAGTCAACGGAAGCAAACTCTAGTTCGTCCTTATACGCTGGCAGCCTTCGCCGTTTGCGGGGCTGCTTTCGTGTCTTTGTAAGAAGAAAAAAGATACTCAGGGACCATCTCATTTTGTGATGTCTTTGATCAAGACCCAGGCCTATTTCTGATCCCCGTCGTGACCATGACCAAAAAGATTGCTAAAGAATCCCTCTATGCCTTCTTTTTTGACTTTCTCCCCATGCAAATGGGCAAGCTTTTCTAAAAGATCCCGTTCCTCACGGCTAACTTTCTGGGGAATGGCTACCTTCAGCGTTATCAGGTGGTCTCCACGTTTCATGGGATTACCCGGTCTTGGCACTCCCTGTTTTTCTAAGGTGATCACTTTGCCTGGCTGGGTTCCTGCGGCCACATCGATCTCTTTTTCCTGGATATTTTGCTGTTCAAAGTCGAGAACCTTGACCTTGACTTTACTGCCGAGGATCGCCTGCAAATAGCTTATTTCCACCTCTGAGTAGAGATTTTGACCATCTCTTCTGAAGTATGGGTCTTGTTCAACGGCGATAAAAACATACAGGTCTCCGGCAGGACCCCCTTTGACGCCAATATCACCCTTTCCACCGACACGGAGTCGGGTGTTGTTGTCCACGCCACAAGGCACCTGAATTTCGATATCCTTGCGTTCGACTTTGCGGCCTTTACCCCCACAATCCGTACAGGGATTCGTGACTACTTGACCAGACCCACGACATTCTGGACAGGTAGCGACTTGGGTAAAGGTACCAAAAGGAGTGCGCGTAGCCTGTCGCACCTGACCAGCCCCCGCACAGGTGCCGCAGGTAGAAGGCTTCGTGCCCGGTTTCGCCCCGGTCCCCTGACAGGTCCCACAACCCTGTAAGGTCTGGACGTCTAACTCTTTTTCCACCCCAAAAATAGATTCCGTGAAACTCAGGACCACATCGACGCGGCGGTCGTCTCCCCGCTGAGGACCTCCAGCCCTGCGCCCCCCAGCACCGCCAAAGCCTGCTCCACCAAACATACTACCAAAAGCTTCGAAGAGGTCCGAGAAATCACCAAAATCACCAACCCCCCCCCCGTAATCTCCCCCAGCAGAGGCAGCAGAAGTACCAATCCCTTGCTCCCCAAAGCGGTCATAGCGGGCACGCGTCTGTTCATCAGACAGCACCTCATAGGCACGGTTGATTTCTTTGAACCGTTCCTCGGCTCCGGGTTCTTTGTTGATATCCGGATGCAGTTTACGAGCCAATTTTCGGTAAGCTTGTTTGATTTCTTCCTTGTTGGCGCCGCGGCTGACACCCAGGAGGCTATAGAGGTCTTGGGCCATATTCCGTTAAGAAACTTAGTAAAATCTATTGTAATGCCTTCAGTTGCCCCAATGCTTCGTAAAGACCAATCCCAACACTGACGGCTAAGTTCAAACTGCGGACCGTTGTGTAGGTAGGAATCACCACCTGGGGATGATTTTGACGGATTTCGAGGGGTAATCCCTGGGTTTCAGAGCCAAAAAGTAGCCAATCCCCCGGCTGATAACAGAAATCTCGATAGGAAGCCTGGGCATGGGCGCTAAAACAAATAATCCGTTGGGGCTGAATCTGATCTAAAAAAGTTTGCCAATCTCGATGGCAAACTAAGCTAACCGCATCCCAGTAATCTAAGCCCGCCCGCTTGAGATGTCGATCGGAAAGCTTGAAGCCCAGAGGTTCAATAAGATGTAGTTTGGTCGCGGTAGCCGCGCAAG
Organism: Gloeobacterales cyanobacterium; assembly: GCA_049582005.1. Classification (GTDB taxonomy): domain Bacteria; phylum Cyanobacteriota; class Cyanobacteriia; order Gloeobacterales; family PMM-0068; genus Sivonenia. The sequence goes on from JBAUTB010000089.1 coordinate 14,263, forward strand.
TCCGGGCAATATTGCCTGTATTTGGGGGGATCTCCGGAGTGTATAGGACCACCCCCACAGGGGCACTGGGAACGCTATCAGAGGGAGTAGAAAAAATCACCATAGAGGTAAAGGGGGCTGCCCTATAGATTGCCGCTTCTACGATATGATGAAGGGCGCATCCATGGTTAGGAAGGTAGGGCAGATCCCCATGACAATTAAAGTAGCTATCAATGGTTTTGGCCGAATTGGGCGGAATTTCTTGCGTTGTTGGTTAGGCCGTGAAACAACCGGCATTGAAGTAGTCGCTATCAACGATACTTCAGACCCACATACCAATGCCCACCTGATTCGTTATGATTCCATGCTGGGTAAGTATGAAGGCAAAGTTGAATATGATGACAACTCGATCACCGCAGATGGACATGTGATCAAGTGTTTTTCAGACCGCAATCCTGCCAATCTGCCCTGGAGCGCTTTAGGGATTGACTTGGTTATCGAATCTACAGGAGTATTCGTCTCCCGCGAAGGCGCTTCCAAGCACCTTGAGGCTGGAGCGAAGAAAGTTATGATCACCGCTCCTGGAAAGAATGATGACGGGATGTTTGTGGTGGGCGTAAATGAACATGAATACACCCATGACAAGGTAATTATTTCCAACGCCTCCTGTACAACGAACTGTCTGGCTCCGATCGTGAAAGTTCTCCACGAGAATTTCGGAGTGGTTGCCGGCATGATGACGACCATTCACTCCTACACTGGAGACCAGAGAATTCTAGATGCCAGCCACCGTGATTTACGCCGGGCTCGGGCTGCGGCAGTGAGCATTGTTCCTACCAGCACAGGGGCTGCTAAGGCCGTCGGTTTGGTTATTCCTGCGCTGAAGGGTAAACTCAATGGTCTAGCCTTCCGCGTTCCTACCCCTAATGTTTCGGTGGTAGATTTTGTAGCTAGACTAGAAAAGAATGTAATTGCAGAACAGATAAATATTGCTTTGAAAGAAGCTGCTGCAGGTCCACTCAAAGGTATTCTCAGAGTTTCTGAAGAGCCTCTCGTTTCTATTGATTATCGTGTGACCGATGAGTCATCTATTGTAGATGCTGAATTGACCATGGTTATGGATGGAAACATGGTGAAAGTTATCTCCTGGTATGACAACGAGTGGGGCTATTCTCAGCGCGTTGTGGATCTGGCTGAAGTAATGGCAAAGAAATGGGTTAATTAGTTCTTGTTAAAGTGAACCTTAAAAAGCAGCGATTTTTCTATCGCTGCTTTTTAAGCTGATATGGGGACGCAATATAACGAACTGAGTATCTATTTCATGCAACCAGGAATAGTTACGTCTCCGGTATTCAATTAACTATGTACCCTTGGCTCTGGATAAAGTATTTGGAGAATTGCACTTTCTTTTTGGCTGAGTTCATGGAGTCTTTGCTCTACCAGAGGTGTTGCGTAATATGCATAGGCAAGGTCTAGGTAAAGGTGCTTATGGCGTTCTTCGGCAATACCCAGAAAAGCATAAAAATCTTGTAGCTCCGGATCTGGACAGTGCTTGGCTAATAGTTCTAGCCGCTCATGGCTACGTGCTTCGATCAAGCAGGAAATGAGCATGGAATCCAATAGGCGATCGGGTTCTTGGGTACGGATCTCCTGTTTGAGATAGTTTCCATAGGGGGCCGGTTTGAGGGTTTTCCATGTCACCCTTCGGCGCTCTAAGTGGCGATTGACCATCTGGAAATGTTGCAATTCCTCCCGCGCCAGCATTGTCAGCGCCTCCACCAAAACTTGGCGATGGGGATACTGAAAGAGATAGCGCATCGCAGTACCCGCCGCTTTTTTTTCACATTGGGCATGGTCCAAAAGGATCATATCCAGATGACTCAGTGCCTGGGTGAGCCATGCCGGTTGGGTAGGGATGTGAAGTAGATTCATACACAGCATCATCTATTGTTAGAGGGCACTGCACATAACCTTGGTTTTGCATGCAGCAAGCTACAGAGCTGAAATTCCTTGGGTAGACCATGCTTTTGACAAGGTATTTATAGGAGTGAATGGTCAGGGGTTACTCTAGTATGCGGGACGGTTTTTGATTTGGACCCTGATAAGGGACTAAGCTCCGGTCACAATGGCCTTAAAACCCTGAGAATTAAGCTGTTTAATGACCTGCTGGGCACTTGATTCAGAAGAAAATACGCCGACCTGGAGCACCGTGCGCCCTTCGTATTCCCGGTGAAAAGGGTTTTTCACAAATTGCTTGAGTTTTTTCAAGTCAGGGGAAGCATCAGTGATCAAAACCCTATATTTCCCCGTTTCTAAGGAAGACTGTTGGACCGGAGTAACTACAGGCTTGGAAGGCAGCGGCTTATTAATCTTTGGCTGGGTTGGCTGGACCGTGAGTGGAGGTGGAGACGAACGGACTTGAGTGTTCTCAGACTGTAGAGAAGGAGGAGTCGCCACGGGCTGAGGAGGGAGGGGCTTAACCGCTGGTGTCTGTAAATTTCCAGGAGGGAGGGGTTTGGGAATGGCTGGAGGAACAGGAGGAGGAGTGGTTGGTGCCGGTAAAATTGGAATTGCTGATGTTTGTGGTTTGGCTAAAGGGAACTGACTGGGCGGCGCAGGCGGTAGCTTCTTCTGACTGGGTGAGCTGGGAGACGCCGTAGCCGTTGATGTGGCGGGAATAGTGGTTGGAACCACTACAGAAGCCGAAGGAAGGGTGGGGGCACTCTTAGCCGCTACCAAAGTTGGATTATCACCCTGAATATTGCCCAGGAACTTCGGTTTGGCGGTATGCTCATTGCCCATGGCCACTATAGAGATTTGAGAACGGGTGGCATTGTTAATGTCTGACTTGACATTTTGATGGAAGTAGTTCGCACCCCGTTCTGTAGGGGTGCCCAAGTTAGGCTGGGCTTCTCCGACAATGGCAATTCCACTGCGACGATTGCGCTCAATGCGGTTGCCCCGAAGCGTAGGCGTCGATTTGCCCAGGATCACAATTCCATCCGCATTGTTGACCACCAGGTTATCCTTAACAAGAGGACTAGTCTTTTCATCGATATTTAACGCAAATCCGGTGTCTTCAAAAACATTGCCTTGGATTAAAGGACTAGCCGTGCGTAGCAAAGTGATTCCATCCGAGGGATTCTTGTAGAAGAAATTGTCGGTGACTTTGCCTGTGGCCGCACCCGTCATCATAATGCCGTCATTCCCCGAGCCTGTGAGGGTATTGCGATTGATCGTTGGGTCTGTTCCTTCAGCCCAGATGCCATAGCCTCTTTTTTGGGGGTTGGAAATGGTCAAGCCTTGAATGGTTGTTCCTTTCTGCGCGACGATGCCAACAATTTGTCCGGCCACCGTGGGACTCAGGAACTTACCCCCACCCAGAATCAAGGTGTCTTTGCCTCGGCTATTCACATCGCCTTGGAGCGTAACACCAGAACCTACGACCAACGGGAATACCTCACCGTTGGCTTCATCATATTTTCCTGGTTGTACTTGGATCACGGTGCCGGGAACAGCAGCTTGGAGCGCGGCTGTAATCGTTTTAAAAGGAGCCTGGGCATTGCCTGGGCCAACACTATTCCCTTTCGCCGCATCTACATATAGGGTAGTCACAGCTTGCGCCTGCACTTGTTGAAAATGTTCCAAGCCCATGTGAGGCACAGGAATGATTGAAATTCCAAGCGAGAAGCTAAGGACCAAAGTAGAAGCGATAAAGGAGCGGGTACGCATAAAATCCTCACAGGGTTTTACGACAGAGGTAGAGAAATACTAACGAAATTTATCCTATCAGATAAATAGATAGTTTGCATGTCAAAATACTGTCTGGGCCTATCTTTCATTGAATAAAATGAGTTGATGTTTTATATCTTAAAATAGATTCATACTTGTCTACTTAGCTCAACTGCATAGCAAAATTTTCAGGGGCTTTAGAGTCCTGTTAACGCATAGATACTAAGTTCCTCAACGTTGGAATTTAGGTTAATTTGAACATAATGTGATAAATATGGACTGTCTATTGTCTCCTTTAGTTCCCGAAAAAGCCCTCCTACGTATTCTCGATGCCAACCTGGACCGTGCTCGTGAGGGCATCCGTGTAGTGGAAGAATGGGCTCGATTTGCCTTAGAAAATGGGAAGCTGGTGGATGAGTGCAAGTCTTTCCGCCATGAGTTGGCAGCTTTGCAATCTCCAACTATCTGCCAGAGTCGAAATACCCCGGAAGATCCAGGCACTTCCCTTTCTCATCCGGACGAAGAAAAACGCTCTAGTCTAACAGGGGTAGTCCGCGCTAATTTTGTGCGCACCCAAGAAGCCCTCAGAGTTCTGGAAGAGTATGGCAAACTCTATGATGCTTCCTTCACCGCCCGTATCAAAAATCTCCGTTATCGGGTGTACACCCTAGAGCAGGTATTCAATCAATCCATGTCTACGGCCCAGCAAGTCCTTGGGCAATGCCGTTTATATCTGGTGACTTCTCCTCATCCCAATTTAGTGGAAGTAGTCGAACAAGCTTTGCTCGGGGGGGTTCGCCTGGTTCAGCTTAGAGAAAAAAATAGGAATGACCGCGAAATTATGCGTTTGGGGCGAGCCCTTAGAAAGCTCTGCACTGACCACGGAGCCTTATTTATGCTCAATGACCGACCAGATTTGGCCCTGGCCCTGGAATGTGATGGGGTTCATGTTGGGCAGGAAGATGCGGGAGTGGCCTTGGCCCGACGCATTCTGGGTGCTGATGCAGTGATTGGGCGCTCGACACATCGTCCGCCGGAAGCGATGGCAGCCCTGGCCGAGGGAGCAGACTATATCGGAGTAGGGCCTGTCTATGCGACCCCAACCAAGGCAGGAAGAAAACCGGTCGGCTTGGAATACGTGCGCTACTGTGCGCAACACATCGCCTTACCGGGATTTGCAATTGGCGGTCTTGACTTGGAAAATATAGATAAGGTGCTCCAAGCGGGAGCGACGAGGGTCGCTGTCGTTCGCGCTATCATGGATGCTCCCGACCCCAAACAGATTACCCAACAGTTCTTAGAGAAGCTCCATGCTCAGCCTCAAGGTTAATGGTGAATCCCATGAATGTCCTGAATCCACGACAATATTGGGACTGCTTGAACAACTCTCTTTTCCACCCCAATTGGTTGTCATCGAATACAACCGAGATATTCTCCATCGCCAAGATTGGGCCGCCACTCAGGTAAAAGCTGGGGATGTATTGGAAATTGTCACCGTAGTTGGTGGGGGCTAAAAATCGTCCATATCTGGGGTGGTCATCGAACCATCCTCTCCACCGCCACCTTCCCGACGACTACCCAAAAGTTCCAGACGCTCTACCTTAATCACAGGTCGCTCTCTGGCTTCCCCACTGGTCCGGTCATTCCAGCGCTGCATGTTCAAAGCACCTGTGATCCCAATGAGAGAGCCTTTGCGCACGTACTCTCCCGCCACTTCTGCCGTGCGGCTCCACATCTCTAAGGTGAACCAATCAGGCTGTTCATCCTTCTTAGTATTCCGGTTCACGGCCAGAGAAAAGGAACACTTCACCGCACCAGATTCAAAATATTTCATTTCCGGGTCGCTTCCAGCACGGCCAACAAGGGTCACAAGGTTCAGAGTCATAGGAGTGAGGTAAAGCTAGAAGCCTATTCTAAACCACCTGCGGATCAGGCTCGTGAGAAAAGTACGGTCCCAGAACTCTTGAGATCAGTCACTTAATCTGATTGCTTTTATTAAGATAGAGCGTTTCTCGCTTGAGAGGAGACCCCCCTGAAAAGAATACTTGAGCAGAGAGTGCCCATCCCCCCTCCAGGGGGGACATAGGGGCGTCTTCTTGGAGCTAACCAGAAATACCCATTGAATTCAATTCACAAAAGTTATGTTACTCCCCCCACAATACTTCACTCAATCTTCTTCATCACCATCTTCATCCACCCAAATTTGACCCGTATGCGCTGCTAATTTCTGGCGTTCTGTTCGTTTAGACTGGGCACGATGGATACTCTTCAGCTTAGGAATAGCCTTGTTTCCAGAAGCTTGAGACAAGACTTTTTCTAGAGATTCCGCATCAGCCGTAGCCGATTGGATTTGCCATTGTTGTTCCGCTTCTTTGAGAGCATCCAGATAGTATTCATGGCGTTCTAGATTGGCCTGTCGTACAGCACAATTCGGTTCATCTCGATGCAGACAGTCTCGGAAACGACAGTCTGCCACATAAGGTCGAAACTCTGGGAAAAGATGGGCTACTTGCGGAGGGTCACAGGAGAGTTCCAGTTGACTAAATCCTGGCGTATCGGCCACATAACCCCCTTTCGGCAAGGCAAAAAGTTCCACATGGCGGGTAGTATGTTTTCCTTTCCCCATATAGTCCGAGACTTCCCCTGTTTTGAGGGTTAAACCAGGACAGAGCTGATTGAGCAGGCTCGATTTACCGACGCCAGAGGGACCTGCTAAAACAGTAATGCTCCCTTTAAACGCTGCTTCTAGCGCTTCAAAACCTCGCTGTTTTAAAGCGCTCACCGCAAATCCCTGATATCCCCAACGGTTTACCTGTGCCAGGATTTCCTGTTCTTGTGGAGCAGCCACTAGGTCCACTTTATTGATACAGACCAGGGCCTTGAGACCACTATGCTCTACTAAATTCAGAAAGCGACTTAAAACTACAGGTTCAAAAGCAGGTTGCTGGGTAGAAACCATCAAGAGCACCTGGTCCGCATTCGCCACCGCCGGACGCTCTAGCAAAGACGTGCGGGGGAGAATTCTGGCGATTGCTCCCCGTCCTCCTTCCCAATCCGGTTCTTGGACCTCTACACGGTCCCCCACAAAAACCTGTTGCCCTGTCTTGCGCAAGCGGCTACGCACCTTACACAAAAGCTTCTCACAGGGCCAACCGCCCGGATCTAGCGTGACCCAATAGTAATTAGCGAGGAGCGCTGTGACGGTACCGATAAGCAAAATAATGAACTACCTATTCTTTTTCTATTGTGCCTGTTCCGGTAGTCGCTAAACTAATCCCATGACAGATTTGACGGAACAAGAGAAGCTACATGATTGTATTGATGAATGGCTGGATTATCTAACTGTAGAACGTGGACTCAGTAACCACACGATTCAGGCGTATCAGAAAGATTTGCGAGATTTTGCTGTATTTTTGGTAGACCAAGACTGGACCAAAATGGAACGGGGCGGCTTGAGCCGTTTCCTGCGCTATCTCCATGGTCAAGGCATCAGCCCTCGCTCGATGGTCCGTAAACTGGCCGCCGTCCGTTCTTTCTATCGCTTTGGCAATCGTCAGGGCTGGGTTGAAGCCAATCCTGCCGCCGAATTGAATTTGCCCAAAACGGGACAAGCGCTACCCAGTGTACTCAGCGTAGAAGAAATGGAAAAAATGCTGGATTCCTGCGCCACATCCCTGGAACGGGCTGTACTGGAGTTGTTCTATGGCTGTGGATTACGAGTCTCTGAATTGTGTAGTCTCCGTCACGAAGACCTTAACCTGGAAGGCGGTTATTTGCGCTGTCTAGGCAAAGGCGATAAAGAACGGATTGTTCCGATGGGAGAAGAAGCCCAAGATGCTATTCAGTCCTACCTTTCCAAAAAAGCACCTTTTAAACTCGGAGACTTTCTCTTCCATACGGAGAAACAGAAAAACTTTAACCGTTTCACCGCCTACCGTTTGATTCAAACCTGTGCAGAGCGTGCCCAGATCCACCAAAAAATTAGTCCCCATACTTTACGCCACAGTTTTGCCACCCATCTTTTAGAGGGCGGAGCAGATCTAAGGGTTGTCCAAGAATTGCTTGGACACGCCAATATCACGACCACACAGCTCTACACCCACGTTTCCCGCGCCAGAATCCGCAAGGTCTATGATGAGGCTCGCCGTTAGTTTTAAGTACCCCCTATCTAAACGTGATGAAAATTTTTGCCCTGAGACTTAAACCCAATCAAGATCTCAAAACCGAGCTAAAAAAGTTCACTTTAGAAAATAAGGTGCGAGCAGGGTTTATTTTGACAACCGCAGGTTCTTTAAAGGAGGCTCGTTTGCGGTTGGCTAACCAAAAGCAAAGCACGAGCTTTGTTGAAAATTTTGAGATTATCTCTTTGGTGGGGACTCTTTGTCAGGATGGCGTGCATCTCCACATAGGCTTAGCAGATTCTACAGGCCATACGATTGGAGGCCATCTTGAAGAAGGATGTGTGGTGCACACAACGGCTGAGATTGTCCTGGGAGACAGTAATACACATACATTCACTAGAGTCTTTGATCCCGACACAGGTTTCAATGAGCTGGAAATTATATGAAACTAGTAGTAAAGGCTGTTGAATCGACAGAAGAATGGGCAGGCGCTTGTGAAGTCAGGCGCTTGGTTTTCCAGGAAGAGCAAGGAGTGTCTGCTGATTTAGAGTTTGATGGAGAAGATGATTCTGCAAAACACTTTGTTGCTTGTTTGGATAGCAAAATAGTCGGAACAGCGAGGTTACGTTACTTGCCTGAACAGAATGCTGCGAAAATCGAACGTGTTGCCGTTTTATCAAAATTCAGAAGACGAGAAATTGGTTTTGAGATTATGAACTATATTATGAATGACCTACAGAAAGAGGGTATTAAAATAGCTAAAATCCATTCTCAAGAAAAGGTGAAACTCTTCTACCAAAAGTTGGGATTCAAACAACAAGGTCTGCCTTTTGATGAAGCAGGAATTAGGCATATTACTATGTTGAAAGAGATATCCTAAATTAGAAATCAAATTTATTTTGATGTGCATTTTTATAAATGATAGCCATTCTTAATTGCATGAAATAGGCACCCTCTACAACAATCCCAATAAGAAGGCCCATCCCTAGACCTACAAAAAATGAAGGGAAGAGATGGACCTGGTACTCAATGGACTGAATCCTCACATCCTCCCCTTCCGAAGGAGAAGTTGCTAGGGGTCAAGCGCCCAGCTGAATATTGTTGAAGGTGATTTCGGTGTAGGTTTTTTGACCCATTTCCGTGCCGCTGACAATCTGTTTAGTCATCAAATAGTGACCGTCAAAGTCTTCGTAGATGTCTATGAACTTGAGTTGACGGAGCACCTGACCATCTTGGGGATTGGTAAAGACCGCATTGTAGGCGGAAGAAATATAGCCTTTGCCGGTGTCGATTTTCTCCAGATGGTTGATGGTAAAAGCCATCCGGCCCATCACCCGAGAGACCTGCACCACTTGCTGGTCACGGACTTTATAGTTAGAACCCATGGCATCGCCACCAACCAGAATAGCCACAGCCCCTGTAGTATCAGGCTCTCCATCGGCGGTAAAGGTATGCTTTCCATGAGAGGTTTCAAAGTCAGAGAATTTGCGGTGTACGACCACATCCTTCATTTGGTTGCGGAGCCACTCTTCTGCCGCTTGGTCATCAGTTTCAACCGTCACTTCCATACCTTTGGTGACCGTTACTTTTCCGGTGTAGGTATGGTCTTTGAGATTCAATACAAAATCTGCGGTGTAGCCAGGGAAAGTTTTATCCCAGGTGTAGCGATTTTCATAGGCGCTCTTAAAAAGTTCACGAGCGTCGAGTTGTGTAGTTGAGGCAGTCATGAATAGGAGTACTCCTTGTTGGAACCTTGAAAGCGTTGAACCTGCTAATTTATCCATAACAGGATTAACTCTCACCCATCATACCTGGAGGATTTGTGGTTCAGCCCCCTTTCCCTTTGCATACTTACCATCGAGAAGTACTTCATCAAAATCCATACTGGAGCTATTGCAAGGACCGTTATGGCATCAAAGGTAGTCCAGCAAGCACAGAAAACTTGGAAGCAGACTACTTCTATGCCCATACGCCAGGGTCTGTGCTTGTGGTGCCGATAACGGAACAGGGGGAATGGATTGTGGTCCGCCAAGACCGCTACCTGATGCAGCGAACCATTTATGAATTCCCCGGTGGTGGAGTCCAGCCTGCGCAGACCCCTCTAGAGGCCGCCCAGCAGGAACTTCAGGAAGAAACAGGATTGCTGGCCCAACGCTGGGAAAAACTAGGAGAATTTAATCCCTGCAAGGGCCTGACTGATGAGAACTGTACCGTTTATCTAGCGCAGCAGCTTTCATCGGTGGCCTCCGGCTCCGAAGATCCCTTTGAACTGCTCCAAGCCGTGATCTGTAGCGAAAAGCAGATTGAAGATTGGATAGACCAGGGAGATTTTGCCTGTGGTATGAGTCTAGCCGCATGGACGCTGGCCCGACGATATGAGGGGGGTGTTCAAAAAAGCTAAACATTCTTCAACGGGCGTCTTTTTAGACATTAACACCACCAATTGCTCATAGATAGCTTGATGGCTTTCGAGTAAATCATGGGCCCGGGTGACATAGAGGCGGTATAAATCAGGGTTTTTCTTGGCCTGTTGTAAACAGAGGCGGACTTTTTCCAAGTCATCACTACCGCCCCACACAGAATCAAAAACCCTTTGCTCTGCCGCAGGACCCGCCATCATCGCCACACAGTATTGCTCGACTTTACTCCACGGAGCTTTTTGGGTAAAGGTAAGGATAGATTCCTGATCGGGAACAACCCCTCCACTGCCCATGTCGCCCTTCTTGTAGATATCCCAAGCATCGAGGCTGTAATCCACAATCTTGATGCCGACTAAATGACTCACCAGAAAATGCCCGGCTTCATGGTGCAACACCCTACTTTTATGTTCTGGGGCCAGGTCCTGGAGCACCCCCAAGAGCAAACGGATATGACGGGATTGAAATAGAAACTGGTCTAGGACTAAAGCGCCTCCCACCACCACAATAAAAAACGCAGGAAGCCAAGGAGAGATGCCTAACAGCGGCCCAAAGGTAATAATGAGTGTCGTCACCCCCACGAGCAAAGCGCCAATAGCCGATCCATCAATTCGTTTCATAGGCCCCTATCAATAAGCTCAAGGCCACCAGAGGGGCGGTTTCGGCGCGGAGAATACGCGGTCCCAGGTGCGCTGCAATGAACCCCTGTTCCTCAGCCTGGGCAATTTCTTCTGGAGTAAAACCACCTTCCGGCCCCGTCAGCAGCAAGAGGGGCTTAGGGTCATGCGCTTTTAGAATGCTTCCCAAACCGCTCCGCTCTCCCCTTGCTAAACAAATGACCTTTAATCTATTTTGGCCTACCGCTGTGGAAACAGAGCCCATAAAATGAGCCCAAGACTGGACAGGATGAACCTTGGGTAGCAATAAGCGCTCGGATTGCTCTGCCGCCTCTCTAGCAATCACTCCCCAACGTTGTACTTTATGAGGGGACGGATCCGATACTACCGTGCGGGCTGTGACCAAGGGGTAAAGGTCATGAATCCCTAGTTCCACTGCTTTTTGCACCAACCAATCCATGCGTTCCCCCTTAGGGATCCCGCAGGCTAGGGCAATAGAGAAAGGGGCCTCGACAGAGCTATCCACCTTTTCAAGTAAACTGGCCTGATTACCTTTTAAAACTGCCTTCCAGCAGCCCCCTTGTCCATCTAGCGCGATGAAAATATTCCCGGACGAAAGTCGTAAAACCCTCTTCAGGTAGTGGACTTGGGCCTGCTCTAGGGACAAAACTTCCCCGGTGAACTGTTGCGGCTCACAGAAGAGGCGCGCTAAGTTTTGTACAGAATCAGGGCGGCCCATGGTTCTTCAGATAAGGTGCATTCCCGATACCAGCCAAGGGGTTCTAACCGTTCCATCACCATGGACACTTGCGTCGTCAATAGACCACTAAACAGTCCCCAGCCTCCAGGCTTAACCAAGGCGGTGAGGTCCTCTGCCATCTGACAAATTGCCTCAGCCAAAATATTACAGACTAAACCATCCACGGGAGAAGCAAGCTTCAGGATATCCTTTGCACTGCCTACAAAAACCGTAGCTTTATCGACAAATCCAGCTTCTTCAAGATTGATTTGTGTAGCTTTGACGGCGAGGGGGTCAATATCGACCGCAATTACCTTCGGAACTCCTAAGAGAAGGGCCCCCAGCGCCAAGATGCCAGAACCACACCCAATATCGGCCACCACAGGGACAGGGCCTTCGACCAACAGCTGTTCCAGCCCCGCTAAGCAAAGACGGGTGGTACTGTGTTCTCCTGTACCAAAGGCAAAACCAGGGTCAATACGAATCAGGAGCCGGTCTTTATATTCCGGAGGAGGAGTCTCCCAAACAGGACAAACTAGAAAACGCTCACCCACTGGACGGGGATGCCAGTATTGCTGCCAAGCCTTAGCCCAGTCTTCTTCGCGGAGGAGCCGTATCTTCAGGGTAGGCAAAGGGACCTCTAAATGCTTGGCATCTTCGACCAATTGCTGTTCCAGCGAGTTTATGGTGTCCGGATCCAGCGCTTCCGAAAAATAGCCTTTCACCCAAAGCATTGGCTGGTTGGAGACCTGCTCACTCACAACACCCTGACTCCCCAGGGAGTCTAAACGAAGGGTGGCCAGCTCTTCCAAGGCGGGAGCGACTTCCAGGGCCAGTTCATATAAGTCGGTCATCTTAAAGTCAATCCTACACTGACCAGCAGAAGCCCACCCAGAACAATCACCCAAATATAGTTGCCGATAATAAAACGAGGACGGTAGGCTATAGGGGCAGGCTCATCGACCGAGCGATAGAGGGTGCAGCGTGTTGCCTGGGGACGGTCAGGGAACGTACAGGAATCATCACGGTCATAGCGACAGGTAGTGCAAAGAATCTTACTGCCCGTAGCCAACTCTGGCTTGAAAGCGCCATAGGATTCAAAACTATAGCCGCAGTTTTGACAGTTCAAGCATCGATTCGAGGTAGGGGTGCCACAGCGAGGACAATCCACCACAGGTTCCTCACTAATCCTGAACGTATTCTTCGCCTGATACCAGGGCAAATTCTGCCCGTTGGAATTCCCGTCCCAGGTAGGCTGCATGATTAAAGTGGGTGACGGGACTTTGCTCCTGCTCAAAAATATCGACACATAGTGCTTTAGCACTGGGAGCTTTGTATCGGGCAATTAATTCATTTTTGGTAGGCCCTTTGGCAGACAAGGCTTTTCCTGTCTCAGGGTCTACGGCCAGTCCGCGCTTATCCACCACAATCGTGTAATGGTCTGCACAGATAAGACCATTTTCACGATCTATATAAATCAAAAAGTATCCAGCAGGATCCAAATTAATATGACGTGCGGATAGTTTTTTATCAATTTGAGCAATGCGTGCTCTCCAGTTGGCTAGCTGATTGACCATGAGCAGTGAGGAATAAGATTGCGTATTATCCATAGTAATCATTACATATCAATATTCAAAGAATAAATACAGTTACCAACCTGTTTGTGCAAAAGTTTCGATTAGCCAAGGATGGGCCCAGAAAGTCAGCAATACAAAAATAGCAATGCCTAGATAGGCAGGACGCAGAAATTCGGTGAGGACTAAAGATTGACGGCCCTGGAAAATAGCGATAAAGGGAAAAACGGAAGTCCGATTTTTAAACTCCTCAAAAGCCTTACCATAGCGGATGCTCAAGCGTCGGTCTCCATGCCAAACGGCAAATGCGTGATAGCCGGTTAATAAAATCCCAGTCCATAGAGCAAAACCACTGCCCATCCAAAATACGTGGCTTACATTCCACAAGAACATCCCCGTTAGCTGAGGGTGACGAGTGATGCGGGTAATCCCCGTTTCATAGATGCGTACCTGTGGCTCATGAATGGCGGCGACTTCCAGCAAATTGAAGGTGGCTGGATACAAAAACAAGAAAGAAAAAGCAGCAAGCCCTAAAACAAAGCTTTTAACCAGTTCACTATCCTGTACGAGCCAGAGCTGCCCACCATCATAGCGGTGATTGAAGTAGTAGATGAGCATCGGAATCGCTAAACCAATACTGGCTATGGCAAACAAGATCCGATAGACTCTAGCCCCTATGCGTTTTTCGATCGGCAACCTAAGCGCAGCTAGACCACTATGGACCGTGGCAAAGGTTAACACCAACAGAGTCATCACCACCAAAGACAAGAACCTAGCTCCTTATTAAGTTTTCCGAGAAACGCTTGTGTTTTCTACAGTACTACCCAATCCTCAGATATTAAGAAAACCTCTCCCCTATCCCCTCTCTGCCTGCGGAGAGGGATACAAGGGGCTAGGAGTGAGGTTCTAATTGCCCGGACTATTTGTGAGCTGGGTAACTTGAAGCTTTTCTTTTCCTGCCGCGAGGCGAGGTAGAGCCAGTTCACCGTAGCGGAGCATGGCATCAAGTGCGGCTAGGCGGTTATCCCAGGTCTGAACACGGTAGGGACGTTCTAGCTTCTCCAAGCGGAGCCAGCCCACCATGCCTGAGCGCAGTTGAGATAGGTCTTGACGAACTTTTTCGATACGCACGGGACTAGGGCGTTCCACTAAGGAATTAATGCTTTCATTCACGCGCGTTACTTGAGCCTGGAAGGGAGAGATATCGGAATCGGTCATCCAGATTTTTTTACCTGAAGAGAGCAGAGTCCACTCTTTTTGGATAATCTTGAATCGTTCCTGGACAGTCTGAAAAGGCTGGCGCGTCGGATTGAAGGGTGAAACAGAAGAGTTTGCAGTTAGGAGTTGTTGTTGCTCGTCATTGAGATGGGCCACTGCGAACAAGGAATATCCGCTAGAGGGCAAGTCCCGCACTGCCTGGAGTTGGTCCCGCAATTTCACCTGGGTAAGACCTTTCACCATCAAACTGGGCAAAAAGAGGACAGGAGCATTAGCACTATTCACCTGCATGAGGTTGGGTTCTACCAACTCTTGTAGTTCTTTAGTCTCAAGGGAATAGGTCATCGGCACGATCATATCGATCAGCCCCTGTTCTGCCCAAGTCTCCCAATCTTGTTGAATGAGAGACAACCGCTGGGTGCGTTCAATGGGGAAAACTGCTGCAGAGATAATGATTCTGGGATTGGCTTGTCTCAGTTCTTGGGATACTTCCGAAACGAAAGAAGTCACCTGATTAACCTTAAATTCTCGCCACATTCTGACTAGAGAGTAGTCCTTCGTGCTGTCAATATCTATAGGGTCCACGCCCGTAAGCTGCTGGAAACGACTACGAGCCGTAGGGCTATAGCCAAAGCTTGCATTTCTCTGAAAGGGATAGCGGATGTAGTCCAACTGCACACCGTCTACATCGTATTCCGTAACGATTTCTTTGAGTAATCGTTTGAGATAGTCCCGTGCCTTATTGTTGGCAGGATCGAGCCAGGTCTCATGCTTATCCAGAAGACGGCCCTGGCGGTTTGTCATCGCCATGTCCGGATAAGCCGCTAGTACCGGACCAGGGAAGCTCTTGGGTTGATTGAGAATAACGTTGTGACGTTGGTTCCCCGTGGCAAACATCCAGCACCAGGCATGCAGTTCCATGTTCCGTTCATGGGCTAATTTTACCCCTGCTTTTAGAGGGTCCCAGCGGGTGAGGGGATTTTGTTGAGGAGCCACGTTACTTGGATAAACGGTATAGCCTGCGTTAACCGTTTCTAAGAAAACGGTATTTACGCCCGCCTTGGCCAGGCGGTCAAAAATCAGTCTGAGCCCATCTTCGGAGCCAGCTTTCACCAAAGTCCCTCTGTCTAGCCAGATGGCTCGCACTTCTGGGAGGGCGGCTAACTGGCTGGCTGGATAGTTTGCCCATAATTTATCAAGGGCTGCTTTCCACTCTGTACGAGCCTCATCATTCTTCCCCGCCTTAATCATGGCCGGGAGGTCGTTCAGGGTCTTGCGGGCTTGCTGTGCTGCGTCGCGATACTGGACGGGCAAACTATCGGTGGTAGCACTTGCATCATTGGTGAGAATAGTGCTTTCCACCCGCCCAAGAAGACTTCGAAGCTCATTCTGCATGCTGAATGCTTCAAACGTAGAGATAGGTGTGAATCTTGCTTCCTCTGCCTCTGCTAATGCCGACGCAGTACCGGGAATGTAACGCTCTAGAGCCGCTCCTAACCACTGTCGATCAGATTTAGCGGAACTGGAGCCCCACTCCCAAGCCAAAAAAGTCAGGGAAGGCGTGGTAATGACTGCAGGACTGCCCCCTTTTTGAAACCGGGCCTGGATATTGTTTGCAAAAGTGACGGGGACGAGTATGCCCCCGCGCACAACGTCTTTGAAGTTGGCATTATTCAACCATGGGTCAGGCTGAGAAGCTTTTTCGATGGTCCCTGAAGACGGCAAGGCTCCTCCCCAATAAACGCCGAGGAGCTTTTTCAGGGCCGTTTGAACTTCAGGAGGAGAGCTAGTCCCGATCGCCCCGCTGACAATCAGTCTGCCCCCTTGGTCTACCCAGGCCTGGAGGGTGCTGACCTGTTCCAGGGTAAGCGTAGTGACATTGGGGATAAACAAGATCTTGTGGCTCTTGAGTTTGTCTAAGGACAACTCAGTCTGATTTACTACACTGTAGGGATAGCCATTCAAACGACTCTGCAGAAAAGCCCAGTCGGCATCGGGCGCCCGCAAAACAGCAAAGAGATTCTCCGTGGCTGCATAGACAGGAGCCACCCCCTGATAAGGTGCCAGCACTCCAATCTGTTGAAACGTCAGCGCAGCCACCAAAAAACCGCGTAAGATAGCCTTTCCCCCCACCATCAAAGCACCTCGTTAACAGGAAATCGGTCTAGCATTCGCTGTGCCTCGCTGGCTTTATCTTTCAGCATTGCATCTAAATATGGTACATGAGGAATCTGACGGAGAACATCCAAAGTCCTGCGCAGGATCCGTACCAAATCACCTTCATCCAGGTTGGTAGCAGCGCAGAGTTCTTCCCAAGAAGCTCCTTTGGCCCACTGCTCTACCAGACCAACCAAAGCCGGTTCCAACCACAAAGGTAAAAACACTTTGTGTTTGCGCTGGCTCCGTTGCACCATCCGTCGCACTTCTCGCAAAGAAGCTAATATTTCTTCCATTTCAGAAGACGGAGGATAGTTCGTCCAGGAATTCGGTCGCGGCGGCTCAGTTACTAAAGCACAGCACAGTTGAGCCAAAAGAGAAGCAGAGAGACTGCTACTGAATTTATTTTGGATATCCATAAGCGCCAACGCTAGCCACAGTTCGTTATCTCCTCGTAGGGCTGCAGCCTGTTGTCCACAAGCCGTCGGGGTGTACTGAGGATGGATAAAGTTGAGGTCCTGAAGGACTCTGACCAATCTTAAAAATTCTTCCCAATAGTATCCAGGACTGGCATGGGTCCCTTGGCTTTTGGCATCGCCCAATTCTTGCTCTAGGCGGTGTAATTTTTTCCGCAAGCGAGCCTGCTCATGGGCTTGTTTTTCTATTTGTGTAGGTTTGAGGACATGGGCAGGATTGGCTCGCACCTGTTCATTCAACATATCTACCACAGCCCGCTGGTGTTCCAGTTCAGGAGCAGGGGCAGGAGCTGTTAAGGGAGGAATCAAATCCGCTAGGACCTGACTTTCAGCATCCCCAGCTTGATATAGTCCTGGTCGCGGGGCGATAGGGGGCGGGGTCAATCCAGCAATCTCTATGTGTTGCTTACTCAGGTAGTGCACACCATGAGCTCCTAAAACTAGCCACCGATTATCTTGAGTCAGGCACGTGAGTATTGGCTGCCCAGAACTTTCTACACGCTTCACAAGAACAGCAGACTGGAGTTGGCGCGCTTCATCCTGTACCAGAAGTAGAGTACCCATGGAAACGTGCAAAAGTAGAGGGATCAGTTCTTTGGTCCGTTTCTCGCTGGCTTGGCCTTCCAGTAAAGTCAGTAAACGACGGGCTTCTCGCAGACTAGCCCGGAGTTTTTGATAATGTTCTAAAGCTTCCGGGGGTACAGGAATTTTGTCACTCAATTGGGTCAAACGAGCATGGATCTCGTCATATTCCTCCCGAATCGGAGCCAGATGCAGGGTACTGAGATATTGACCAAAACTGCGTTCAACAAGACTACGAGCATCGTCCAGGGAATGGCGTTCCAAGAGATTAAGCACCATGCCGTAGCTGGGCGTGAATTGACTGACCAGGGGATCTGCTTTTGCCGTAGCGAGCCTTGCTGCTTCCTTGGCTGATTCAAAGGGACTTTGCAAGGTGACCACATAGCCTACGGGGTCCATGCCCCGACGTCCTGCCCGTCCTGCCATTTGCAAGAATTCGGAAGCGTTGAGCAGACGATGCCCGTTGTCTGTTCGTTTGGACAGAGAAGCAATCACCGTGGTCCTTGCCGGCATATTAATACCAGCCGCCAAGGTTTCCGTGGCAAATACGACTTTGATTAAGCCCTGCTGAAAGAGCTGTTCTACCAAAGCTTTCCAGGCAGGAAGCACCCCAGCATGGTGGGAAGCGATACCCTGATAGAGACTGGCGAGTTGACGATCCCGAACAGCCGTAGGGTTATCCCGGACAAAAGCATCAATTTGGTCTTTGAGTTTTTCAGCTTCCTCTGGTTGCAAGAGGTCTACCCCATCCATACTGGCTACCGCATCATCACAACCCCTTCGGCTAAAGATGAAATAAATGGCCGGCAGCATATCTCTGCGAGCCAGATGACTGATTACAGCCGACAACGGGGGAGCTTCCATTTGCGGATTGCGTTTTTGGGGAATCCGCCGTAGCTCTGCTTGGGCGATGCGGGGATTAATCTTCTTGCCCTCAAGATCGAGGAGAGGAAAAAGTCCTTTCGGAGAGCAGAAATGAAAGGTCAAAGGGACGGGACGATAGTCTGAGTAAACTAGCTGGGTAGGGCCATGAACCTGATGAATCCAATCGGCTAGTTGGCCTGCATTCTCAATCGTGGCGGATAGAGCAGCTAGTTGGATGTGCGGAGGAGCATAGATAATCGATTCTTCCCAAACCGTTCCCCGTTGACTGTCATTCATGTAATGACATTCATCCAAAATCACCGTTTGCAAGCCCTGTAGGCTGTCTGCTTCGCCAAGCCCGTAGAGCATATTGCGAAAAATCTCGGTGGTCATCACCACTACGGGAGCATCGCGATTGAGGGATAGATCTCCTGTCAATAATCCAACACGCTCAGCGCCAAACTGACCGCAAAAATCTCGATACTTTTGATTGGATAGGGCTTTCAAGGGGGTGGTATAAAAAACACGACCCTGTCCAAAAATGGCCCGGTAGACGGCGTATTCAGCAACCGCTGTTTTTCCAGAGCCTGTGGGTGCGCATACGACTACCGATTTCCCTTGGGATAATGCCTGGATAGCTTCTCGCTGGAAAGGGTCTAATTCATACTCAAAAAGCTGTTCTAAAGGAGGGAGAACAGGGAAAGCCGCTACCATGACGCCATAGGGCAGATACCCATATGTAAAGAAAGAATGTAAATCTTCTCCATTGTACCAAGATGCCTGAGGAGCACCAAGACTGATACATAAGTATCTATGGCTAATAATTATTTCCTTTGGCAAAACTACCAAGTCTTTTACCAGCATAGAGTGAGTTCTTTCCCAAATTCACCGGTGTTGCTGTTTCTTCATAGCTTTGGCATAGGAGTCTCCAGTGAAGAATATCGAGCAAATTTGTTGACAGAGTTTGAGTCCTATCGTCTCGATTTCTTGGGATGGGGACGTTCCGATCATCCCCCTTTGGCTTATAGTTCGGAACTCTACACAGCGCTGATTGTAGACTTTATTCAACAGGTTATTCAGAAACCCATATGGGTTATTGCCAGTTCTATCGGGGCAGGGTTCGCCCTTCAGGCCGTCAGCAGGAGTCCTTCCTTATTTCAAGGGGTCATTCTGATTGGACCGCAAGGGGGCAATACGATTAGTCAGGCAAACGATGCTGTAAAAAAAGGGTTGGATCTTCTTTTTGACACGCCTCTGGGGGCCTTGCTTCAAGGGTTGGTTACTTCTCGACAAGCCGTACGTCTGTTCGTACGCAAGCGCCTATTTAGCTCAACCTATCCGCCGTTGGCGCTGGATAAAGAAATAGCGCAACATTGGCAAAATGCCCAGTTGCCTGGAGCGGCCTATAGCCTCAAGCCTTTTCTGAATGGAAAACTATGCACTCCAATTTTGGAAGATTTGAAGGCGATCCCCGCAACGGTACCGATGCTTTGTCTATGGGGAAAGGACAACCGATTGAATCCAATCCAAAATGCTCAGAAATTCTTGTCGGTGCGCCCTGAAATGTCTTTAGTCCCGCTCCAAGGAGCTTTTTATCCTCATATTGAAGATAGTGCAACCTTTGAAAAAACGGTACGGGATTTTATCCTGTCAAATATGCGCTAAAACCCTTGTAGATAGACTAAAAAATTTGCCATATTTCTAATTAGGAGCGCAAAACCTTTCCACCTGCGCCTTTTCCCTCATGCCCTATGAAAAAACCGCTTGGGATGCTGGCCTTCATGCTTGCTACGGTTCTCCCCCTATCTATTACATCCCTACCTGTTCCAGCAGCCTTCGCGCTGGATGTTGAAGAAAACACCACCATCGCTGTTTATGAGAAGGCCAATAAAGCGGTCGTCAGCATCCGCACCCAGGGTGCAGTCGGGGCCGGAGCTATTGTGGACAAACGGGGCTTGATTGTTACCAACAATCATGTGGTTCAGGGCAATCGCCTAGTGCAGGTAAATACCTCAACAGGCAGCACCTATTCAGGACGGATTCTAGCCGTAGACCGTCGCAACGACTTGGCGTTGGTACAGATTCAACCTCGGGAAAAGCTACCCGCAATCCAACTAGCAAAGATGTCGGCAAAAGTGGGCCAGCGCGTTTATGCCATTGGCAATCCTTTTGGCCTAGACCGCACCTTAACGGTAGGGACCCTCAGCCGGATTGCTCCCAATGGTGACTTGCAAACAGATGCTGCGCTCAATCCAGGCAATTCTGGAGGGCCATTGCTCAACTCTGCGGGTGAACTCTTGGGCATTAACAAAGCAATCTTGAGCCCTAGCGGGGGGAGTTCAGGGATTGGCTTTGCTACGTCCATAGCTCCTGTCCAGAGGCTTTTAGCGGGAACTGCCGACCGCTTTGAGGATAATAATTCGATCGCGGCAAATTCTCCTGTCCCCAGGCAACCTCAAAAACGACCGACCTTAGGAATTACGATAGAAGCTCAAAGTTTGACCATTCTGGAGGTAAAGCCTGGTTCTGTGGCTGAGCGCAGTGGACTCAGGTCTGGGGATCGACTGTTGCGGGTAAATAACTATCCTCTGAATAGCCCTGAACTTCTCCAGCAAGCCTTGGAGGAACAGCAGCCCTTGGTTTTAACTGTGGAACGCAATCAGCGAATTGGTTTGATCCGGGTGAGATTGTAGGCCCTCCTTTCGCTGCCCTATGCCTTCCTTTTTTGGGGAGCGGGGACAGGTTACAACTGGAGGGTGTTGCATAGCTTCTATGATTTCTAACCAACGGACCGACCAAGAACACTTCCTGAACAACTATCAGGGTGGTTATGCTGGGCTGACAGCGGTACCTGGAGCAGGCAAAACTACGGTTCTGGTCCGGCTATTTCTCCAATTGGTAGAGCGGGGAGTCTCAGCCGACAAAATTTTAGTCCTCTCTTATACCCGTGCTGCCAGTCGCAACTTTCAAGAGCGCTTGCTGGCAGAAGCACCTCAACTCAGCCGCTACCGTCTGGACAATATTTGTACGATTCACGCCTGTGCCCTCCGCTTAATCCGCAGTCAGCTAAACCGCTGGGGATATAGCCTGGAGCAAACCACAACCATCTCAGCATTGCAAAAAAGAGACTTACTTGAAGGCTTGGTCCATCAATGGCTCATCGGTCGCGAAGCACAATGGCAGCAGTTCCTGTTACCTAAGGTCAAACCGGAACAGATCCAGCAGTGGCGATTGAAGCTCGTGGACTTGGCAGAGCAAGGCATCAGCCTAGCCAAACAGGGACGGATCTCGCCTGCAGATTTGGAGAAAAGTAATTTTGCTTTTCAGCAACAGCGATTTTTTTTGGCACTCATCAGTGGTGTTTTTCAGTCCTACCAAAAACAACTGAAAGAGCTGAATTTACTGGATTTCGATGATCTTGTTTATCTGGCGATTAAGCTCTTAGAGGAGGACTGTGTACTCAGAGAATATTGGCAAAAGCACTATCGATACTTGTTAGAAGATGAAGCGCAGGATTCTTCTCCAGCCCAGTGCAAACTTCTGGAACTATTGGCTGGAGCCAAGGGGAATTGGGTCAGGGTAGGAGACCCCAACCAGGCTATCTTTTCTTCATTTACAGCCTCCAGTCACCAATTTCTCCGTGAATTTTGCCAGCAAAATCAACATTTTCAGTTAGAACAATCAGGACGTTCTGTAAAACCAATTGTTCAGCTCGCGAACAATTTCGTAACGGCGGTTATGGGACAGCATCCTCATCCTCCCGCCCAAAGCTCATTTTTGTCCCAGCAAATCCAGCCTGCGTACAATAGCCCAGAACCTCATGCCCAGAGTGAACCAAGATTTTGGAGCCGCGAAGAACGGGAGGAAGAAATCCAGGAAGTGATCAGGCGCAGTAAGCGCTATCTGACTACTTATCCAGACCATTCCGTTGGCATTTTAGCGTTTGCCAACAAGTATCTTGATGACTTCAATCGTCGTTTGTCTGCGCAGAATATTCCCTTTATCGATCTTCGAAATAGTCCAGGCGGGGCTTTACTCGATAACCTGCAAATTCTTCTGCAATGGGTAGTAAACCCTCTCAAAAAAAAGCATTTCCAGGATGCCGTCCAAAAGATTGGACGCTTTGAAAAAGGACCGATTATCAGCGGATTAATTTCCCAAGTTGACCCAGTCCAATTTTTAGATGGCGTTTGGACTTGGCGAACCTTACCCGGTTGGAGCAAACTTTCGGAAAACGACCAAATCGAATTGATCCAGGTCGAAGAAAAACTACGTTTCTACTATCAGAAGAGAATCGAACTCCTACCAGAATTTTTGCTTAGAACCAGTAAACTTTTCGGAGAAGATCCAGGCTGGATCTCCACCACAGAGCAATTAGCGCGCTCGATAGCTATTTCTGGCTACGCCAAGACTACCGAAGAATTTTTGGATTTTCTGGAGTCTAAAAAAGGACAGCGATGGCGAGAAAAAATGGTCCCAATTGAAGAGGAGATACTGGAAGAAGAGAAAGGACTGATTGAATTGTGTACGCTGCATTCTGCCAAGGGCCGGGAATGGGATGCCGTATTTATTCCCGGTATCACGCCCTACTGGTTCCCTACGGATTACAACGATCCATTCCAAGGAGAATTGGATTTTCTGACCGTTTACCCAGAAGCTCTACTGAAAACAGAAATCCTGGGAGCCGCCGATTCGAAAACCCCTGAACTGATCATGAAAGATCAGATTATCCAAGAGCGTTTGCGCTTAGTGTACGTCGGGATTACACGGGCTCGCCATTATCTAAGTTTGAGTACATTTGGCAATCCGTCGAGCGTCTTTACCTGGTTTTCGGAAGGAGTGTGGTTTTAATGCATATTAAGCAAGACCGTGTACATTCTTAATGTCTAGCCAAGAAAACTTTTGACCTATTGATTGAGGAAATCCCATGGCAATCTTCGAAATTACCGATATTTTGCTGGAAGCGAAGAAGGAAATGCAGCTTACCTTTGCTCAATTAGGGGAGCTGCTTGGACGTGATAAAATCTGGGTGGCAGCCCTCTTCTATGGCCAAGCAAGAGCTTCTGAAGAAGAGGCCTCCCTGCTGTTAGAGGCACTGGATTTAGATGAAGCCCTGGCTGAGATTCTTACTGATTTCCCGCTTAAGGGTACTCTTGATGAAACAGTCCCCAGGGACCCCTTACTCTACCGTTTCTACGAAATTATGCAGGTATACGGAATGCCAATGAAGGACGTGATTCAGGAGGAATTTGGAGATGGGATCATGAGTGCTATTGATTTTACGCTCACGGTTAATAAAGAGGAGGATCCAAAAGGAGACCGTGTGGTGGTTACCTACAACGGCAAATTTTTACCGTACAAGAAATGGTGACCCATGAGGAACACTGCTGGAAGAAAGATCAAGGAGTCTTACTTTGTGGCTATGGTTACTCCTGAGCTGAAGCATCTCAAAAAGATACTTTACGAAATGTCAAAAGCTTAGATTCTACAGTTTGAATTATTGGAGAACCCAGGTATCTTTCGAACCGCCGCCTTGGGAAGAATTAACCACTAAAGAATCCTTCTCCAAAGCAACGCGGGTCAGTCCCCCTGGCATTACCCAAATTTCCTGCCCATCATTGAGGATGTATGGACGCAGGTCTACGTGACAGCCATAGAAGTTCTCTTCTTCTTCCATATACGTAGGATGGCGCGAGAAACTGATTACGGGCTGGGCGAGATACTTACGCGGTTGGGCTAACACCCGTTCCCGGAATACCTCGATTTCCGCTTTTGAGGCTTTGGGGCCAATCAACATGCCATATCCACCAGAGTTATCAGCCTCTTTCACTACGAGACTTTCAATATTATCAATAATGTATTGTTTTTCTTTTTCATCCATTGCTAGGTAGGTTTCAACATTCTTGAGAATCGGTTCTTCACTCAAATAGTAGCGAATAATATCTGGGACAAATTTATAGATGACTTTATCATCGGCAATTCCGGTACCGATGGCATTCGCCAGGACTACATTGCCTTTCTTATAGACCCGCATTAAACCAGGCACACCCAGAGCAGAATCAGGACGAAATACTTCAGGGTCTAAAAAGTCATCATCAATCCGACGATAGACCACATCAATTTTTTGTAGACCAGCGATTGTTTTGGCATAGAGGAAGTCATCTTCTACCACAAGGTCTCGCCCTTCTACCAACTCCACGCCCATCTGTAGGGCTAGAAATGCATGCTCAAAGTAAGCAGAGTTATACATTCCAGGCGTAAGGATAACGACGGTAGGGCTTGGGGATGGGTGGACTCTGCTTAGGGCATTCAGCAGGCGTGAGGGATAATCCACGACCGTGCGGACTCGATGATCAGCAAAAACGCTGGGGAAGACCTGTTTCATGATCCGACGGTTTTCCAGGACATAGGAAACACCGGAGGGAACTCTGAGGTTATCTTCGAGGACTCGGTAATCTCCTTCAGGATGACGAATCAGGTCTGTACCACAAATATGTACATAAACATCTGCGGGGACTTTCATCCCACAAAACTCACGCCGAAACTGTGTAGAACTTTCGATAAGTTCGCGTGGAATTATTTTATCTTTGAGAATTTTTTGTTTATTGTAAATATCTTTTAGGAAAAGATTTAGAGCCCTTAGCCGCTGTTTAAGGCCTGTATCAAGAACGGCCCATTCCTCTCGCGGAATAATGCGCGGTACAGGATCAAAAGGAAAGACTTTTTCGGTTCCTTCTTGAGAGCCATAAACTCCAAAAGTAATTCCACGGGTCAGCAGTGCTCTATGGGCAGCTTCGACCCGCTCTTTCAGGGCACCAGGGCCCAAACTCTCTAGGAAATGGACAAGCTGCTTGTAATGGGGACGGGGAAGCCCCTCTTCTGTGAACATTTCATCAAAAAAGCCTTGATATTGATATTTTTCAACGAACGGAGAAGTGACCATATGGGATGAATCAGATTAAAGCTAGCCATAACCTTACCAAACTCGCCCCCTTTATTCGGTCTATCTAAATAAAAAATTAGCTCTTGGCTGCTTGGTATCGTTCTTTATAAATGCGCTGTTGAATGGCATGGTCCACCATCGGTTTAGGGTAGCCATAGACTTCTAGGTTATTATTGCTCAGGATTTCTACAGTTTTTGCCTTTTCCAGTTCAGGCACCCAACGGCGAATATAGGTCGTTTGCGGGTCAAATTTGTTGGCCTGTGTAACCGGATTAAAGATCCGTAGGGGCTTGGGGTCAGTCCCCGTTGAGGCAGACCATTGCCAACCCCCGTTATTGGCTGATTGGTCCCCATCAAGGAGCTTCTGCATAAAGAAGCGCTCTCCCCACTGCCAGGGAATCAGCAGGTCTTTGGTGAGGAAACTCGCCACAATCATCCGGGAACGGTTATGCATCCATCCTGTTTCATTCAACTGGCGCATGGCGGCATCGACCATCGGATAGCCTGTTTCCCCTGCACACCAGCGTTCAAAAAATTCTTTATTCTCATCCCAGACAAAACTGTTGTACTGCGTCAAATAGTTTTCATCGGCCACACGTGGAAAGTGGTAAAGAACATGTTTATAAAACTCACGCCAGCAAAGTTCCTGTCGCCAAGTAGTGATCCCTATAGCTTGTCTATGGAGGAGCGCATGCTCGGTACTTTCCCAAGCTGTACGAATCCCCAAAACGCCAAATTTCAGATAGGGACTTAGCTGTGAAGTGCCTGTATCTGATGGGAAATTGCGTTGTTCATCATAGTCAAAGATCGCTTTAGCACAAAATTTATCTAACTGTTTTAAGGCTGCTTTTTCACCTATAGCAGGCAAAGAGACCTGATGACTTAAACCTAACTGTTTTAGTGTGGGAATAGTTCCTGTTGCTAGACTTAAATCTGCAAGCTGAATAACCCTAGGAGTAGGAAATGGTTTGAGTTTTTTTTGATTACTCCAGTTTCGCCAAAATGGAGTGTACACGCTGTAGGGTTGATTTGATTGAGTCAAGACCGAGCTAGGGCCATGGAGCATTTGATCTTGATGAATGATTACCTGAACCCCCAATTCTTGGAGGGCATTTTTAACTGTTTCGTCTCGCTGTCGGCTGTAGGGTTCTACATCCTCATTCCAGTGAATTTCCTGAATACTTGCTTGTTGAACCAATTCCCGCAGAACAGCGACGGGATTGCCCTGGCGTATAAACAGGTCTCCGCCAAGGGCGCGATAATCCTCCTTCAAGACATGGAGACTCGCCAGGAGAAAGTCTACGCGCACAGGAGCCGTATCTTCAGCACTCAATATGCCAGGGTCCAAGATGAATAGGGGCAGCAGTGGTTTGCCCTCTGCACTGGCTTGATAAAGGGCTGAGTTGTCATGAAGTCGGAGGTCACGACGATGCCAAAGGAGAATAGTCATGCCCTAAGTTTAAGGCACTGTGGTTTGAGGCCAACCCTGAAGCTGATGCAGGAGTGTTTCCCCCAGTATTAAATCTGAGAGAATGATGTTAGCCGTGGCATCTAGTAACGCAATGCAAGAAAATTTATCAGGATGGATTGTGGAGAATATTCAGTCCAAACCATTTTTATGAAAAGTGAAATTTCTCTTCCCACTTGGATTACCCTATCGCGTCTTCTAGGGGTGCCCTTTATTATTTATTTTTTGACCCTAGGAGATTCTAGCAGTCGGGTATGGGCTTTCGTTATCTTCTTATTGTGTGCGGGGACCGACTGGTTGGATGGCTATCTTGCCCGCAAACTTAATCAGGTCACAGACCTTGGTAAAGTCTTAGATCCTCTGGTAGATAAGTTTTTGGTTTTTGCACCCCTGTTGGTCCTAATTGAGCAAGGGCAGATTCCGGCATGGGGCGTATTCATCATCCTGACCCGAGAATTAACAGTTGCCGGATGGCGCGCAAATCAACCAACAGTCATTGGAGCAAATATTTGGGGTAAAGCCAAAACCGTAGTGCAAATTGCTGCTATTGCCCTGCTGATTTTGCAACTACCCTATGCCCTAATTGCTTTCTGGATCGCAGTTCTGCTGACCGTAATCTCAGGTTTGACGTACCTTCTACCCTGAACTACTAAATTGGCCAACTACTTTCCCATCCTGAACAACATTCAGGAATAGCTGCAAAGGCCCAGCAGTATAGATATCTGTAGAAGTCAAAGCTTGAACCACCACAGGTCCTTGGAGTTGGTGAATTTGCCCAATCATCTGGTCCACAGGTAGGGCAGCAGAACCGACCTCTCCTTGACTATTGGTCAGGATTCCAGCTTTTCTCGCTTTACGACTTGCATCTTCAAAAAGTTTCTGGAGTTGAGCGATGAGTTGCGCATCATTATCCTTTGGGTTAATGACACAGGTAGCCATCACCACGCCCTTATCAAATAGATGGAGATTGGGCAGCACTCGACCCACCACCGGAACGGGTTCACCAAGCAGTACGTTCTGGGCTACAAAGATCTGTAGCGCATGCTCTCCTGGTTTTTGGAGCTCTGTAACGAGCCGTTCGACTTCACTATTGGTGATCAAGACGGCGCGCTGACCAAATTGATAATAGGGTTGGGCTCCTCTTTTACGGACTTCTATTTCCGTTTGGGAAAGAACGGAATCCAACGCTTCTCTAAGACGATTTGAGCCCAGCCCTCCCTGAATACGGACAGCATACATGAGCTCTCCAGATTGGAGAATCACAGCCCCTTTGCGTAAAGCAGTATTGAGGACCACATTGCTTTCGGCCAGCTTATTATTCTTGGTCTGGAGTGCAACCAGTTGTTGTGCCAGGGTTTTAATCTCTGTCTGAAGTTTGGTTCGTTGATTTCCTAACTGAGCAAGCTGTTTCTGGCTGCTATCGAGGCGCCCCTCTAGGGCATGTTCCTGACCTTTGAGCGCTACCAATTGTTGTTGAACTTCCCCATAGCTCTGTTTAGCTTTTTGGAGCTGTGCATCAGCGGCCTTGAGTTTAGCTTGTGATTCTTGGAGACTTTTCTGGGCTAATTGCTGCTTTTTCTGGGCTTCTAAACGTTGACGGTTAGAGGCCTCTGCAGATCGCAGCGTTTCTTGGAGCTTGGCTTCAGCTTCTATCCGTTCTTCCTTAGCAATTTTCAGCTCTGCTTGGACCTGCTGTTCCTGCTGCTTGTATCTGCTTAGCTCACTGAAGAGTTGGTCAACTTGAAATAGACCAAACCGGACCTGGTCTGAAACCAACAGCAAGAGCCCTAGGGAGAGTCCTGCAATAGTCATTCCTGTAAAAACAGTCACCCAAACAGCGGTGTCCTTGGGGCGCAGACCAAACAAACTCAGGCGAGCTTTGCCTATCTTGAAACCCAAGCGATCCCCAACTGCAGCAACCACGCCTCCGATGAGGAGGACTGCCAAGATTACGAGAATGCCCCCTGTCATCTCCCCCTCGCCACGACTATCACACAGTCTGGTAACTTTGTAGTAATCATGCCCTCAAAGTCACTGTAATACTACCATCATGACTGATTCTGACCTCCGCCGCTATCATATGGATAGTGTCATTTCATGAAGCCTATGCTTTCTCCCCAAGAAACTCAAAAAGTAGACCTAACCAATGACCTTCTTTTCTACGAAGCTCCCCGACTCGTCTACCACACCGATGAATCTTTTGTCGCTAAACTTCAAGGTCTTCTAGAGAAGATTTTACCTCCTCAAGCAGAAATTTTGGACTTGATGAGTAGTTGGGTTTCTCACTTACCACAAGGCTATCAGCCTAAGCGGGTGGTAGGGCATGGCATGAACAAGGTGGAACTTTCACAAAATCCGGTTCTCAGTGACTACTTTGTTCAGAATCTAAATGAAAATCCCCAGCTTCCACTGACAGATGAAAGCTTTGATGTCGTTCTTAATACTGTTTCTATTCAATATTTACAACGGCCAGTGGAAGTTCTCCAAGAGGTTCACAGAATTCTAAAACCGGGTGGCCTAGTTGTAATTAGTTTTTCTAATCGAATGTTTCCAACCAAAGCCATTCAAGCATGGTGTGCTCGTAGCGATGATGAACGTCTGGAACTCGTGACGCGCTATATTCAAGCGGCCGGAGGCTTCGAGAATGTTCAAATCCATGCACAAGCAGACTCTGCCCCAAGTGCCTGGTGGATGCTCTGGGCTCAAACGGAAGACCCCTTTTACGCCGTCGTCGCCTACAAAAGTAGGTGATCTGAGATTTGTCAATAGACAGATCACGCAGTATGATATTAATTCGACATATAATACCAATCCGCGTGAGCTGGTTTCGTAGGGACGGTCTACCTAGATATGAATTCGCTGAGTTCTTGGACATTCGCCCAGGCTTTTGCTTGTCTTTTAGTATTCACAGTAGGCTCTCCATCATATTTTGACCATTAGCACTGAATCTGTCCGGGCCTTAAGATTTCCAGGTCTGTGAAATGGCATCAGTGTTCTTGTCGTGTACTTTCGCCTTCGAGCTTCAATAAACAGGCATTACGTAAGGTTTAACAGGTTCATCAATAAGGAGCAAGCCCTGTCATGGCTAAATTGGAACAACGGTTTGACTACATCAAGATTGCAATCGCTTCTCCTGAGAGGGTGATGGTATGGGGGCAACGCACCCTGCCCAATGGTCAATTGGTCGGAGAAGTAACCAAACCCGAAACCATTAATTATCGAACCCTTAAGCCAGAGATGGATGGGTTGTTCTGTGAACGTATTTTTGGTCCTTCTAAAGACTGGGAATGCTATTGCGGTAAGTACAAGCGGGTGCGTCATCGGGGGATCGTCTGTGAGCGATGCGGCGTGGAAGTCACCGAATCCAGAGTCCGTCGTCACCGCATGGGCTATATCAAGCTGGCTGCTCCTGTCACCCATGTCTGGTATCTGAAAGGCATCCCTTCCTATATCGCTATTCTGTTAGATATGCCCCTGCGGGACGTAGAGCAAATTGTTTACTTTAATGCCTATGTGGTCCTGAATCCTGGCAATGTCGATAACCTGACCTACAAGCAAATCCTGACAGAAGACCAGTACTTGGAGATTGAGGAGCAGCGTTGGACCGAAGATTCTCCGCTGGATATGGGAGATGATTGGGCGGGTATCGGTGCCGAAGCAATTCAACGCTTAATGCAGGACTTAGACCTGGAAAAAGAGACAGAAGCCCTGCGCGAAGAATTGACTACCGCTAAGGGCCAGAAACGGGCCAAACTGATCAAGCGCCTCCGAGTCATGGACAACTTTATCGCCACAGGGTCTAAACCTGAATGGATGGTCTTAGAAGCAATTCCGGTCATCCCTCCCGACCTCAGACCGATGGTCCAGTTAGATGGTGGCCGTTTTGCGACCTCTGACCTCAATGACCTCTATCGTCGGGTCATCAACCGAAACAATCGTCTGGCCAGACTCCTCGAAATTTTGGCACCTGAAATTATTGTCCGCAACGAAAAGCGGATGCTTCAGGAAGCGGTGGATGCTCTGATTGATAATGGCCGTCGTGGCCGTACCGTGGTGGGTGCCAATAATCGTCCTTTGAAGTCTTTGTCTGACATTATCGAAGGAAAACAGGGACGTTTCCGTCAAAACCTTTTAGGAAAGCGGGTTGACTACTCTGGCCGTTCGGTTATCGTCGTCGGCCCTAAGCTTAAGATTCACCAATGCGGTTTGCCCAAGGAAATGGCGATCGAGCTATTCCAGCCCTTCGTTATCCATAAGTTGATCCAGCGCAGCTTGGTGAACAACATCAAAGCTGCTAAGAAGATGATTCAGCGTAATGACCCAAGAATTTGGGATGTGTTGGAAGAAGTAATCACAGGCCATCCAGTCCTCTTAAACCGCGCTCCTACCTTGCACCGTCTCGGTATTCAAGCCTTTGAACCGATTCTGGTCAGTGGTCGGGCCATTCAGCTGCACCCCCTTGTCTGCACGGCCTTCAACGCTGACTTTGACGGGGACCAAATGGCGGTCCATGTGCCTTTGAGCTTAGAAGCGCAAACTGAAGCCCGTATGTTGATGTTGGCTTCTAACAATGTCTTGAGTCCTGCTACGGGTAGGCCGATTATCACGCCTACGCAAGATATGGTCCTCGGTTGTTTCTATCTAACCGTAGAAAATCCTGATGCTCATCGCGGAGAAGGGAAATATTTCTCTAGTCCCGAAGATGCCATCATCGCCTATGAGCAAGGATTTATCGATATCCATGCCAAGGTCTGGGTTCGCTACGACGGTCCGGTAGATACTGAAAATCCTGCTGAAGATCTCCGTCAGCGCGTAGATGAGGAAGGCAACCTCGTTTCTCAACATCTGCGCACCACCGTCGGTCGCATCATCTTTAACCAAGTAGTCCAAAACACCTTGCAAGTAGTGGTTTAGTCTACTTCCCCTATTTACGTAATCTACGGAGAAAACCATGACCGTATTTGATCAGAATGAGCCGCGCCCTTCCAAGGCGGGCGCGATTCGTCCACAGTTTATTAACCGCAAAGTAGACAAAAAGAGTCTTGGGAAGCTGATTGCTTGGTCTTTCACTACCCATGGCACCGCCCGTACGGCAACCTTGGCAGACCGTTTGAAAGACTTAGGATTTCGCTATGCCACGAAGGCTGGGGTTTCCATCTCTGTAGAAGACTTGGAAGTGCCGAAAGAGAAAAAAGCAATTCTAGAGCGGGCCGAACTGGAAATTGAACGGGCTGAAGAACGCTATACCCGCGGCGAAATTACCCAAATTGAGCGCTATCAGAAGGTTATTGATACCTGGGCCGGGGCGACGGAAGAACTCACGCAAAACGTAAAAGAGAACTTCCAGAATGTCAATCCTTTGAATCCTGTCGGCATGATGGCTTTCTCCGGAGCACGGGGTAATCTCTCTCAGGTTCGTCAGCTGGTAGGAATGCGTGGTCTGATGGCCGATCCGCAAGGGGAAATCATCGACCAACCGATTAAAACCAACTTCCGCGAAGGGCTGAATGTCACGGAGTACATCATCTCCAGTTATGGAGCCCGTAAAGGTCTGGTAGACACGGCCCTCCGTACGGCTGACTCTGGGTATCTCACCCGTCGTCTGGTAGACGTTTCCCAGGACGTGATTGTTCGGGAAGAGGACTGCTTCACGGATCGAGGACTGGAAGTTACCCCTCTCAAAGATGGCGACCGGGTTGTCATGCCTATCTCTGAAAGGATCTTGGGACGGACCTTAGCCCGTGACCTCATAGACCCCAAAACCGGTGAAGTGATTGCAACCCGCAATACAATCTTCGACCAAGACCTGATCGATCGGGTGGAAAAACTCAACTTTGAATCCATGTGGGTGCGTTCTCCTCTGACTTGCGAAGCTAACCGTTCGGTGTGCCGTCTCTGCTACGGCTGGTCTTTGGCCCACTGCAAACTGGTAGACATTGGAGAAGCGGTAGGTATTATTGCGGCCCAGTCTATTGGAGAACCGGGAACCCAGTTAACGATGCGGACCTTCCACACGGGAGGGGTGTTTTCCGGGGAAATCGCTCAAGTCTTGAAGGCTCCGTTTGCTGGAAAAGTTAAGTATTCCAAGACTCTGCGTTTCCGTCCTTTCCGAACCCGTCACGGAGATGAAGCACTGCAGGTCGAGCAACTTGGGACCATAACGATTGAGGGGGCAGGCAACCGCAAACAGGCCGTTGAGTTTAACCAGGGTTCTACGATTTATGTGCGTGATGGAGCCGTGGTAACTGAGGGACAGATGATTGGAGAGGTCGCTGCAGCGGGTAAGACCTCGCGTAAAACGACAGAAAAAGCAACCAAAGAAGTCGCCTCGGATATTGCTGGACAAGTACAGTTTGCAGACCTAACGGCTGAAATCAAAACCGACCGTCAAGGCAACGAGACCAGCTATGCTTCCCGCTCCGGTCTGCTGTGGGTACTTTCCGGCGAGGTCTATAACTTGCCGCCTGGGGCAGAAGGTCTGGTTAAGAATGGAGACCGCATTGAAGAAGGTGGGGTCATAGCGCGCAATCGTCTCGTCAGTGAACGGGGTGGACAGGTTCGCCTCAGAGACCGAGAAACCAAGGGTGGCCGGGAGGTAGAAATTATCACCGCTTCGGTCTTGCTCGATAAAGCAGCCGTTCGTGAAGAGCACTCTCAAGGACGAGAACACTATTCCTTGATTGCCCCTAATGGTCAGGTATTTACGCTGAAAGCCGTTCCTGGTAACAAGGTGAACAATCACCAAACCGTTGCAGAACTGGTGGACGAGCGCTACCGTACCCGTATGGGAGGTTTGGTCCGTTATGCCGAAGGTTTGGAAGTCTCAAAGACCAGTCGGGCCAAACAAGGGTATGAGGTGGTCCATGGCGGGACCCTCCTTTGGATTCCAGAAGAAACCCGCGAAGTGAACAAAGATATCTCCCTTTTGGAAGTGGAAGATGGTCAGTTCGTAGAAGCTGGGACTACGGTGGTCAAAGACATCGTTTGCCAATCTTCGGGAATTGTTTACGTCAGTCAGCGGAACGACATTCTCCGTGAGATCTCCATCAAACCTGGGGACTTGCATCTTTTGGAGAGTCCCAGCGATTTGAAATTCGCTACAGAAACCTTGATCCAACCAGGGACCGAAATTCTTCCCGGTGTGATCGTCAATGACCTGCGCTACTTGGAAATCATCGAGACTCCAGAAG
The DNA here is from genome assembly GCA_049582005.1 of Gloeobacterales cyanobacterium. Taxonomy (GTDB): domain Bacteria; phylum Cyanobacteriota; class Cyanobacteriia; order Gloeobacterales; family PMM-0068; genus Sivonenia. The sequence continues at coordinate 48,340 of JBAUTB010000089.1, forward strand.
GCACTGCTGCGCTTTTGCGGCCTGTGGTGGAATACCAAATTGCCAATGAGCCTGATGCTCCTAGCCAAGAGACCGAATCTCAAGAGGGGTTGAGCATCCGCCTGAAAGGGGTTCAACGCTTGGCCCTCAAAGATGGAGAACGGATTAAGTCGGTAGATGGGGTAGATTTGGTCAAGACCCAGTTAGTCCTTGAAATTGCGGATGGGTCCTCTTCTTCTCAGCAACTTTCAGCAGATATTGAGCTCTTACCAGATCCTAAAGACGCAGATATCCTAAGACTCCAATTGGTTATTTTGGAAACCCTGTTGGTCCGTCGAGATGTTAGTGCAGATCTAGTCCAAGGCCAGACCCAAACCAAGATTTTGGTCAAAGATGGGGACATGATTACCCCAGGGGCTGAGGTAGCGAGCACAGAAATCCAGGCCAAACACACAGGTATCGTCCAAGGTATCTCCAAGATTGGTGAACATGTCCGCCGACTTCTGATTGTTACCAATGAAGATATAACCGAAGTTCCCGTCAAGAATCCTACGGTTAAAGTAGGCGACCTCGTTCGTTCTGCGGATGCGTTGGGAGAAGGTCAGCCTTCTTCGCTCTCCGGTCAAGTCGTGGCAGTGGGAGCAAACACGGTATCTGTACGAAAGGGCAGACCCTATCTGGTATCTGGGGGCGCTATTCTCCAGGTGGAAAACGGAGCTTTGGTACAACGGGGGGATAACCTTTCTCTACTGGTCTATGAACGGGCAAAAACAGGAGACATTATCCAAGGCTTACCTCGGGTAGAAGAGCTTTTAGAAGCTCGTAAACCCAAAGAGATGTGTGTGCTGGCCCAGCGGGCAGGGACTATCCAAGTCAGTCAATTGCCGGATGACACGATTCAGGTAAAGGTAGTGGAGACGGATGGTACGGTCACTGATTACGCTCTGTTACCAGGCCAAAATCTGGTAGTCAGTGATGGTCAGAGCATCCAAGCGGGAGAGCCCATTACCGACGGTCCGGCAAACCCCCATGACATCCTGAGTGTTTTCGCCGAACAAAAAGGGATTCAACAAGGGATTGCCCAAGTACAGCGCTACTTAGTGAACGAGGTCCAGTCGGTCTATCGCTCTCAGGGGGTTGATATTTCCGAGAAGCACATCGAAATCATTGTTCGTCAGATGACTTCTAAGGTGCGGATTGATGATGGTGGAGACACTACCTTCCTTCCAGGAGAGTTGATTGAACTGCGGCAAGTGGAACAGGTGAACGAAGCAATGGCGATCACAGGGGGAGCTCCAGCTCAATGTACTCCGGTTCTCCTGGGGATCACGAAGGCTTCTCTGAATACGGATTCGTTTATCTCGGCAGCTTCTTTCCAGGAGACGACCAGAGTACTCACAGAAGCAGCGATCGAAGGTAAGTCTGACTGGCTCAGAGGCCTCAAGGAAAACGTGATCATTGGACGACTGATTCCTGCAGGTACGGGCTTTAATGCCTACGAAGACCAGTTTGAAGAAACCGATGAAGAGGACAATATCATCGATGATGAGTTGGTTTCCCCTCGCATTGGGGCCTACATCACGGAGGTGGACTTAAAAGAAAGCCTGCTTTCCACCACAGACATAAGCCTCGATGAAGATGATGACGAAGAATAAATAACGGAGCCCATAGGCTCTAATACTGGAGGGGGCCTAGCCCCCTTTTTTGGTCATGATTGGATTTCTAGAACAATCCTTGAGTTGGCAAGGCGTTAATATTTTTGCCCTCTCTGCTGGCGTGCGACCGTTTAAAGGCATGGTCGTGCTGCTACATGGCATGGGCGGTGGCATCAGTCACTGGTTCCAAACCGCTGAAGTACTGGCTGAACGTGGATATCAGGTGGTTGTCTTGGATCTGCCGGGACATGGAAAATCAGCCATGCCAGAAAAGCTATCTCCTGAATGGATCGGACGCAATCTTGCTCAGTGGCTGGAAGAACCGACTATCCTCATCGGTCATAGCTTAGGTGGATGGGTAGCCTTAAGGGCCTATCTACATAATCCCAAAAAAGTCAAAGCCTTGGTCCTAGTCGCCAGTGCCGGTTTGGAAGGCATTGTTGACCGTCCTCCCAAGGTGCGTCTTGATCAAGGACTAAATGTCATAGACCAGATTGTGCGTTCCGCTATTTATAAACCGGAAGCCTTGGACCCTCGGGTTCTACAAGACCTGATGTTGGGTACGGTCACAGCTCCTGCTTTACTAAGAATGAAACCCGAAGGCAAAATTAGTCTAGACGAGCTTGGCAAGATTCATATCCCCACCTTGTTGTATTGGGGCAAAGAAGATGGATTGATCCCTGTCTCTTGGGCGGAACAATTTCGCAAGCATATCGCTAAAAGCCAGTTGGTGATTAAAGATCAATGCGGTCATTTGCCCCAAATTGAACAACCGGAACATTTCGAAAAGACGTTATTCCATTTCTTGCAGACCCTACCATGAGCCATCGCACCCTAGACCAAATCAATGAACGCATCCTGGATGGAACGGTCCGGGTGCGCACGGTGCAAGAGATTAAAGAGATGGCTGTGCGGGAGGGGATTCCAAAAACCTATGAACAGACGGATGTCATCACCACAGGCACCTTTGAAGCGATGGAAGGGTCAGGAGCGATTCTCAATATTGGTCATACCGACCCTCCGATTCGTTTGGCAAAGGCTTGGCTGAACGATGTAGAAGTCTACTGTGGCTTTGGGGCTGTGGATCTATTTTTGGGCGCAGCGCAACCGGCTACCCGCGAATCGGGTCCTTTGGAATCAGAAGAATGGCAGTATGGCGGTGGGCATGTCATGGAACAGTTGATCGCAGGGAAGGAAGTACGTTTTCGAGGAATCGGCAGTGCGAATGATTGCTATCCTCGCAAATCCTTCGAGACGCTGATTACCAAAGATTCCATCAATCAGTTTTATCTGTTCAATCCCCGTAATGCCTATCAGAACTTTCTGGTGGGGGTCAATGGTGGGGAGCGGACCCTCTATACCTATCTTGGGACCCTTCAAAATAATCTTGGCAACGCCGTTTATGGGAATGCAGGAGCTGTTTCTCCGCTGTTGAATGACCCTGAATTAGAAGTCGTTGGCATTGGCACCCGCATTTTTTTAGGGGGCGGGGTGGGCTACATCGCCTGGGAAGGAACCCAGCATTTCCCGTTACAAAAACGTCTGCCCAATGGCACTCCCTTAGGCCCCGCCGCCACCCTCGCTCTGATTGGAGACGCCAAGCAAATGCAAAGTGCTTGGGTCAGAGGCTGCCATTTCCACAACTACGGAACCTCAGTGATGCTAGGCGTGGGTATTCCTCTGCCCGTGCTATCTCCAAACGTGATTGAACGGGCGGCAGTTCCCGATAGCGAAATCATGGCTCCAGTAGTTGATTTTTCGATCCCACGTAGAGTGCGACCTACCTTTGGCTTAGTGAGCTATGCCCAACTGAAGTCTGGGTCGATAACGATTCAAGGCAAAAAAATCAAAACGGCTCCGGTATCAAGTTTATTTCTCGCCCAAAAAGTAGCGGAAGAACTGAAGCAATGGATTGAGAAGGGAACATTTACGTTGACAGAACCGGTAGCTCCGCTGCCGATGGATCGTACGTTCCTTCCCCAAGATGCCCGATAGAGCACCCTGTCTGTTCTATGGGTTCAGTCTAAAGGACACGCTCAAAGTACATGGTTTGTTGTTCTGTATCGAGGACTGCACAGACCGATGGTAGTCGGTCAAAGAGCAACTGTGAAGTATTGCCACAGGAGATGACGTACTTGTTCTGGCTCCAGTCCATTTGCTGGGTCCAACTGCGTTCCGCGTGTTGCCAAGGGTCAATCGTTTCCAATCCCTCTGGTTTTTGGATGTGCAGCCGAGTGCAGTGGACGTGGCCGGAAAGAGTTACAGGCGTGGGTGCTAGCGCTAGCGTGCGCTGGACATTGGATAGATTATGGAGAAGCATGTAGCGGTCTTCATAGGAAGCATGGACCGCCGTCACTTCCGGATGAGGGGTGATATTTTCAGGCAGGTTATCCAAAAATTCTTGGTTCTCAGGAGTGAGGTGCTGTTGGGTTAAACGGGTGTGCAGTTCAGATTTGGGATTAAAAAAAACAATCTTGTTGTCTTTCCCATAGTTGACTGCCCCGTGGTCATGATTACCGCCTACGGTAGGGATGCCCCACTGCCGAATCGTATTCACGACTTCATTGGGGCGCTGACCATGAACCACGAGATCTCCAAGGCACAGTAAACGATCCACGCTCAGTTTTTCCAAGCGCTTCAAGACCCGCATCAAAGATGCGAAATCGCCATGTACGTCCGTAAAGATCCCTAGTTTCACAGCTCTAGTGTGCCCTAACTTTCTACGGCTCGCCATAGCAGCAGTAGAAAAGTTATTCAGCTTAAGGCTTGGAAGCTGTTGCTCTAGGTAATCGATCTAAATCTCGATTGGCCCCAATAATGACGATTACGTCCCCCGTTTGCATGAAGTCTTTTGGGCCTGGGTTGATATTGAACTTATCTCCATGCCGGATAGCCAATATATTCACCCCATAGCGATGTCGCAGATTTAATTCTTGCAGCGAGATCCCTGCAAACTCTTCCGGCGCACATACTTCCACAATACTGTGCTCATTATCTAGCTGTAGAGATTCCAGAATGCCATCGGAAGTCAAAGAAAGTGCTACATTCCTGCCCATATCGCTCTCAGGATAAACAACGCGGTCTGCACCAACTTTTTGGAGTACGGTTCCCTGAATGGGGCTAATCGCCTTGGCTACCACATGAGCCACCCCTAAAGATTTGGCATTGAGGGTCGCGAGAATACTTTGTTCTAAAGCACTACCAATCGCCACCACGACAACCCCAAACTCACGAATCCCTACCTGGCGCAGGGCCTCTGGATCCGTCGCATCTGCTTGCAGAACTTGCGTGGCAAGGTCTTCTCCTGCTGCCTGACGAACTCGCTCTGGATCATTATCTAAAGCGAGGACCTCATACCCCAGTTGATGGAGGGTGCGCGCCACCGCTGTGCCAAAACGCCCCAACCCAATCACTACAAACTGATGACGCTGATTCGTCTTAAACCAATTTTTAAATGATAGTTCCATAGTCTTTTCTAGCCTATAAGAATGGGTTCTTCGGGTTGTCGGTAGGAAGCAGTAGGCTTGCGGGACAAGATGGATTCGGCCAAGAGAAGAAAGCCAACTCTGCCGATATACATCGTGAGAATCAAAATGATCTGTCCCGCTGAAGATATCTGAGCGGTAATCCCTGTAGACAGTCCGACAGTGCAGAATCCGGAAACCACTTCAAATAAAAGTTTGACGAAGGGCAGCGTGGGATCGGTGAGCGTTAAGCCCATAACCGCCAAGGCCATGGTGGCGGTAGAACCCAGGAGTACGGCACTGGCTTTGCGAACCGCATTGGAACTCAGTCTGCGGTCCAAGAGCATCACATCTTCTCTCCCGCGCACGACGGCCAATACATTACTCACCAAAATGGCAAAGGTAGTTGTTTTCAAACCTCCGCCCGTGGAAGCAGGAGAGGCCCCAATCAGCATCAAGAGAATGAGCCAAAACCAGTCTGCCTCTTGCATATTCTCCAAGGCCACGGCATTAAATCCTGCGGTCCGAGCACTAATCGAGTGAAAAAGAGCATTGCTGAATTGATGGGCTGCATCTAAACCTCCCAGCGTTTTCGGATTATTGACCTCAATCAGGAAAATTACTATCGTTCCTACCACAATCAGAATTACAGAGGTGAGAAGAACAACTCGGGTATGTAAAGAGAGGGTCGCTACTTTAGAAGTTCTGCGCCATCTCCAGGTACCTGAATCATGTATCCAGAAACTTTGATACAACTCGATCCAAACCTGATATCCAAGTCCACCAGCCACGATCAGAAAACCTAAAACTCCTAAGATCCAGAAGTTAGTTTGTAGAGAAGTTAGATTGTCTTTAAGTAAACCAAAGCCTGCATTATTGAAGGCGCTGACACTATGAAAAACAGAAAACCATAGCCCGGAAGCAAACCCCATTTTGGCAATCATCATAGGCGCGATTAAAAGAGCCCCAATCAATTCAAAGCCAAGGGTGAGCGCAGCAATGCGACCGAGTAAACGCACCACCTCAATGCCGCCCAGACTACCCATAGCCTCTTTCAGAGCTATACGGTCGCGGAGGCTCAGGCGTTTTCCCACCAACAAGAGGAGTAGAGTCGTGGCCGTCATATACCCCAATCCGCCTAGCTGGATCAGCAGGCAGATAATCGCTTGACCCAAGAAAGAATAGTAAGACCCGGTATCTACAACCACCAAACCTGTTACGCATATAGCAGAAGTTGCCGTAAAAAGGGCAACCAAAAAAGTATTCCATTCCCCTGTAGCGGTTGCCCAAGGCAGCATCAGGAGAAACGTCCCGATGGTGATGAAGGCGATGAAGCCAAGACAAATAGTGCGGGCAGGAGAGAGATTCAGCACCGGATAGCTCTATCTCGTACGTTTTACTCACTGTAGCTATTGCGGAGTTTGAGCTGCCACACTCCTTCCTATGCTTGAGCCGTAGCTAGCTTTATCCCGTAGTGAAGAAGTATCAATCCTCAACCTTGTCAGGTTCTCTGTCTGAGCCACCATCCTCAGGCCAAATAATCTCGGAAGCCAGCACTTCTTTCAAAAGGTCTTGGAAATCTGCTTCATCATTCAGCAGATAGATATCCATCAGTTCCACCTGAGCAAAGACTCCTGGAGAACGGTCTTGAGCATAGACATTGGCCTCAAACTCCACTTCGTCCCCTACAAGTTCTAGACGGACTTCAATCATTCCGTGCTGTTCAATGGGGAAACAGCCCACGCAGCGGGTTGGCCCTTGTTTACACTGGGGGGTTCGTCGGGCAAGAATACGAGAAACGGACTGGAATAGTTCTTCGGGAGAGGAGGACATAAGCACGCGATAGGTAATTCTTGGCCTATCTTAGAAGGTGTAGCGTACCTCTGGGCTGTGGACGATTTTTTTAAAGCGGTATCCAAATATCCTGTGTTCTTGGTGAGTGTAAGCCTCGGCATATTCATAGATGCCTGGGACACCAGGGTAAAGCCTCTACTCACGAACCCTTTGAGAGTGGCTTTTGCCCTAGCTTTTTTTGGGCTCGCCTTTGCTGGTTTGGTGTTTACCCTGAAGGCCATGCTGAGGGTTAGCTAAGAGCAGCACTAAGCAACTCTTTTTAGATCCTCATAGGCACCGGTGCCTTGTCCGTCGTTATGACCCATGGTGTAGGCAATGTCTACGAGTCCGACCGTAAGATTGGTGATTTTCAAAGCCTCTAAAGAGTCTAAGGACTCTGTAGCATCCAACATGAATTTTTCAACAGATCTACGCAACATTTCGGGGAGGGTTATTTCCATAACGTTCCTTCATCTAACTTTACATTTCCACTATAGCTCACGACATTAAGAAACGTTAAGCAATGAATGCTCGTGGAGGCTTGGAGGGTTCGCAAGGCAAGGCTTTGGGCTAAGATTTGGATGCGTAACATTTGAATAAGGAAAACGCATGAGCCCGCTCGTATTTTTTGGTGCCATTATTGCTGCGATTGTTTTGCTCGCAAGCACTGCTCTCTTTTTCATTGGGAGAAGTGGACAGCCCCTGTTCCCTAACCTACAAAATTTACCGGATGCGCTACCTTTTGGAAAAAAGAAGGATTCTTAGCTTTGACGTGGAACTCTTCTAGTATAGTTTTTGCTCGAAACGTATCCCTGTGAGACATCGTTTTGTGAATGCTTCCGTGCCTCATCTTCTCAGTTCTGCCATTGCGCCTGCTCAAGTCCTTAGGGGATGGGGAATTTTAGCACAGCTAGAACATCATCTTCCCTTTATAGGAGAGCGACCTTTAGTCATCGGTGGCCAGCTGGGAGTTGCTCTTTTTCAAGAGCAGGAGCTTCCTCTGGCTGATGCAACCTATGCTTCTTACGGTGTGGACTGCACGTATCAAACCATCGAAGCCCTGATCCAAGTAGGACAAAAACACCGTGCGGGGGTGATTTTGGGTGTGGGTGGAGGTAAGGCTTTAGATGCCGCTAAATTAGTAGCCTATCACTTAGGCCTTCCTGTGGTAACCATTCCCACCAGTGCTGCTACCTGTGCGGCCTGGGCTCCATTGTCGAATCTCTATGCCCTGGAAGGGGCTTGGCTAGAAGGGGTGGAGCTACCGAGGGCTCCCGAACTTTTGTTGTTGGACTATGGTTTGGTTCAGAAGGCCCCTGTGCGCACCCTGGTGGCAGGTATCGGGGATGCCTTAGCAAAATGGTATGAATCCTCTGTCAGTAGTGGAGTAGGTGCAACAGGGGGAGGGCAGAGCGATGTACTGGTGATTGCTGCCGTTCAGCAGGCCAGAACGCTCCGGGATATTTTGTTTTTGAAAGGGGAAGAAGCGGTCCGAGATCCTCAGAGCAAGGCCTGGGAGCAGGTCGTTGATGCCAATATTCTTTTAGCTGGTTTGGTTGGAGGATTGGGAGGAGAACGGTGTCGGACGGTGGCCGCCCATGCCGTACATAATGCTTTGACTACGCTGCCGACAACCCGTTCTAGTCTGCATGGAGAGAAGGTCGCGCTGGGTATCTTGGTGCAACTTCGGTTGGAAGAAACTCTATCTGGAAACCGTTTAGCAGAGATTGCCCGTCAGCAATTGATCCAGTTTTATCGAGCCGTAGGTTTGCCGATAACGCTGACCGATTTAAACTTAGGTCCGCTTACCCCGGAGATGCTTTTGGCCGTGGCCCATCATGCCTGTGCTCCTGAGTCAGACCTCCACTATCTCCCCTTTACCGTTCCACCAGAAGCGCTGGTACAATCGCTGTCAGCTGAAGAGACTGTATTGCTGTAGCAGGACGTCAGAGCGGCAGGGGTGGGAATAGAGGAGCCAGCAGAACCTGCAGCTGATTGTCCCAACCCAGCAGAATCGCTACGGCAGAAGCTGCGATTAGGACCCCCGAGGTGCGTTGAATATTTTCCATATGGGGATAGAGCCAGCGGAGGTTTTGGCTTAAGTTTTGACTGCTATAGGCAATAGCCAGCATGGGGATACCTGCTCCAAGCGCATAGGCAAGCAGGGAGACAAAGCCAAAAAGGATAGCTTGTTTAATCGCTACCAAAGTGATGATCGAGCCCAAAATCGGTCCAGCACAAGGAACCCACACTAAGCCCAATTGGGTTCCTACCCAGAATTCTCCCCACAGTCCTCGATGTTGAGGCTCTGATGGCGGATGCACGACGAAAAGCCGTGAAAAAGCCCTATAGCCTAACTTTGGAAAAGCAGCGCTGACTCCCAAGAGAAAAAGTAAAACAATCGCTCCTTGGCGCAACAGGCTGGTCAAGGGACCAAGAAACTGGGCAGAAAATCCGAGAAGACTGCCCGTTAGGGCGAAAGAAAGTGCCAAGCCCAAGACAAGGGCCAGGGGACCATAACGATGACTTTGCAGGGCCCTGCCTACCAGAATTGGCAGAATTGGCAGGATGCAAGGGGAAAAAATGGTTGCGAGCCCTGCTAAGAGGGCAAGACCTAACAGTGAGATGCTCATTGGGTCTTCTAACCTAAACTTCAGCTAAGAGTTTTTGCACCATTCGGTCCGTTTCTTGGTAGGCTCCTTCGCCAATGTGGTCATAGCGTAGACGCCCTTTCTTATCGGCGAGGAATAGATGAGGCCAATACTCATTTTGATAGGCCCGCCAGGTTTGAAATCGATTGTCTACAGCCACGGGATAGGTAATGTCATGTTTTTTGAGTGCATCTTTGATGTTGTTGATTTCTCGTTCGTAGGGGAACTCAGGGGTATGAACGCCAACGATGACTAATCCTTTATCGGCATACTTTTGGTTCAGACTGACCATACTCGGAAGGGTGCGCTGGCAATTGATGCAGCCTAGTGTCCAGAATTGAACAGCCACCACGTTCTCTTTTAGTTTTTGAGTGGTAAGGGGTTGACCATTCAGCCAGGTTTCGATGCCTTGAAACTCCGGAAGCTTATCCCCATGGCTAATGGCCTGCGCAGAGGACATGGCCCAAGAGGTGGTCAACCCCATCGCTCCAAACAAAACCAGGGCTTGACGTCGGGAAAATAAACTCATAACAATCTCCGTATGTCTCGTGCTTATAGTACGTGGGACGAAGAATGGCAGATTTATGAATTTATTCTTGGGCCGATTTCTTCCCACAAAAAAGCCTGACATGGGCAAGGGACCATATCAGGCTTTCACAAAGTAGAAAGAATCCCCCGGTTAGCATCTACTGCTTGGGGGGAGATGTAGTAGGAGCAGTTTCATCACGCATGGAACCGCCGCTGCTGTCCCCACTGCCAGGAGCCGACATGGTGCCACTGGTTCCAGGTGTACTTGGTTTACTTGTGGATGAACCGGAAGGATAGTCGCTAGTCGTTGGGGTTTCAGTCATTGGGGTTGTCGTTGGGGTTGCGGGTTTCTTCGCCTTCGTCTTCGTTGTAGTAGAAGGTTCTGCCTGAGTCGGAGTGTCCGACTTGTCCATGTTCGACTGAGCGAAAGCCCCAGCTACGGGCACTAGGGTCATAGCAGCCAATGCAACTGCAAAAAGAGATTTAGACATGAGATGGTTCCTCAATGCGTCTGAGTTATCAACTCCCTCTGACCCCTCTAAGTAGTAGATGGTTCCTCAATTCATTTTTTAAAACAGAAAAAATTCACCTAAACGCCGTGAGAGAGAGGGTTTGAGAGAAATAATTAATGCGTTATTGAAATCAAAATGATCTAGCCTGGATATCAAAGACGCACTAAAAAGCCTGTTACAGAAGATTAAGAATTGGAAAATATTCCAAGAATTAGCGGATTAGGCTGCGTGACATACTTTCTTCCCCGCGAGAGTGCTAAAAATTCTAGAAATCATTCGCAGTCAGAATTTTCGGCATCGGTGGTACAGAGGAACTTCCCTTGTTCGTCTACGACCACAAGGCCAAAAGGTACGTTGATATTGTTATGTAGGGTTTTGACTAAAAATCTACGGTTGGAACTGAATTCATCTTCCCAGCGCTTGCTATCGACATTGAGACGAATCAGGGGTTCTCCCGTTCTTTTTTCCCAATTGCGCACCAAAGGAGGGTCGCTGTCCAAGCGTTTGACCCAGTAGTCGATATTCTTATAGTCCTGATAATTGAGTTCCTGAGTACGGTAAGGACGTCTGTAGACGGGGACAGGCACAGGCACGAAAATAACTTGGGCAGCCAAGACATCGGTGAATAGAAATCCAGTGCTCAACCCTAAGGCAATAGCACGCATAATTTTTTTGTAGGGAGTAATTCTGGCAGGAGGGGTAAACATGGTATTTCAGAGACCTGTATACCCATATTCGCTTAGGAAAGAAGATTCTATCTTACGGATGAGGAAAATGCTGATGGAACCATCATTAAGCTACCGAAAAGGTATGGCTTTCTTTGAACGAGGGGACTATCGAGAATCAGTTCTCTGGTTCCAACAGGCTCTTAAAGAAACTCCAGAAGATGCAGAACTCTCCCTCTGGTTAGTTCAGGCTCTAGATGCCTATGGGGCCAATGACGAAGCCCTAAAGCTCTGTCGTTCATTCATTAGATCCCAAGATCCGAAGATCAGTAAACAAGCCCGTAGTTTGCTGGCGGTCATGGAAGCCGTGCCTCTGAGCCGTCCCAGTAGACCACTCCCTGATCCGAAAGAGTATGACTTTAATCTGAGGGGTGCTCAGAGCGGAGGTGGAGGAAAATCTAGTCCAACCCCTGCTCCCCAAGCAAAGACTTCCACGGAAGAAACGAGTTCAGCTTCCCTACCTACGGGGTATTTGTGGATCGTGGCCGCCTTAGTCGGCGGCGCTACCGTGGTTTGGTGGATTTTAATTAAGTAAGCGACAAAGCCCAATCTTTCGCCCAGGCTAGGGTACGCGCTACTCGCTCTGGATTGGGTCCTTCGCAATAGAGCCTGAGTAGAGGTTCTGTCCCACTAAAGCGGATCAGGAGCCAATGGCCTGGAGCCAGGCGGAACCGATGACCATCCGTCGTCAGATGTTCCGTTACGGTCAAACCATCCACTTCCGTGAAGGGTCGTTTCTCTAGCTCGCTGACCAGTTTATTCTTGAGGTCACTATTCGGGAGTTTGAGATCAATGCGGTCATAGACACTGTGGTAATCCAATTCCTCTTGTAACTCTTGGTAGAGCTGGGTAAGGTCTTTGCCGGTGAGAGCCACCATTTCCAGAAGATAGAGTACACAAAGCAGGCCATCCCGCTCTGGCATATGGTCTATGAAGCCTACACCGCCAGATTCTTCCCCGCCGACCAAAACCGGCTCACGGAGCATGATTTCGGCAATGTACTTAAACCCAATCGCCGTCTCATAGCACTTCAGACCCCGTGCATTTGCGACTTGAGCCATAAGGTCCGAACCACTGATTGTCTTGACCACTGCCCCCGTTAATCCTTTTCGGCGGACCAAATGGTCGATAAACAGCGGAATCAAAACCTGACAGCTCAAGTAATTGCCAGCATGGTCTCCAGCCGCAACGCGGTCAGCATCGCCATCCAGTACGGCCCCTACGACCGTTTCCGGTCCCGTGTATTCTTGCAGGGCTTTAAAGAAAGGAGCCAAGTTCTTTGGAATCGGTTCTGGACTTACTCCACCAAAGAGGGGGTCACGCTCACTTCGCAATTCTATAAGCGGTCGCTTTAGCAAACGTCTAAGGCTGCCACTACCAACCCCATGCATAACGTCCATAAGAATGGCCATGTCCGCTCGTTCAATCGCTTCTAAATCCACTTTTTTGCTGATTTGTTCCAGGTAGGCAGGCCAGGGATCGAAATAGGCTAAGGTTCCGCCTGGCTTCTCACTCAGCGCTCCACCTTCTACATAGCGCTCTTCAATTCCTTGGGTGAATTCTGACCCAACAGAACCCCCGAAAGCCCCTTTAATTTTGAGTCCTGAGTACGTGGGAGGATTGTGACTGGCGGTGATTACAATCGCGCCCAACATCCCTTTGGAAACAACAGTCCAACTATAGGCAGGCGTTGGTGCTGGCCCCTCGCTTAAAAGAACATGAAATCCAGCTTTCTGGATCGCTTTGGCTGCCGCCAGCGCAAATTCTTCACTCAGGAAGCGACGGTCATAACCGACGACAATGCCTTCCCCTTGGAAGGTCTCAGCCAGTCGATAAGCGGCTAACTGGGCCACCTGTTCTACCCGCTCGAAGGTAAAGCCCTCAGCTATGATGCTACGCCAGCCATCCGTCCCAAATTGAATCCCACCCATGCGTGTCTACCTGCTGATTCTGTCTTTGGGGCTGATCATATAGCTATTCTCGATTGCATGAAATAGGCACCCTTGTTCAGACGCGATCTATTGAGCCTCCGCTCGCGCCTCCCTTCAAGCAATGGCTTGAATAGTGATAGCATCGGGTCCAGCAATTACTTAGGAGGGGGGGCCGTGCCTAAATACGTTCTATTCGGTTCTTATTGTGATGATGTTTTGGAAAAACGTGCGCCCTATCGTCAAGCTCATTTAGACCGTTTACAGCAACTTAAAGAGCAGGGCATAGTAGTTACCTTAGGCCCGACCAAAGACCTAACGAAAGTGTTTGGTGTTTATGATGCACCGGATGAAGCTACTGCCCAAAAACTCATCGAAGAAGACCCTTATTGGCAAGCAGGCGTCTGGACGGAATATACCCTCAAGGAATGGATTCAGGCATTCTAGTAAGCATTTTGTTTTGATATATTGTCGAGCCATCGTTGGGCCATAGCCACCTGTTCTCCCCAGTGAACATGAAGATAGGAGGCATGGATATTCGCTAAACTCCAGCCCTCTTGGGTACCATCTTCAAAATGATAAAGAGCAGGATTAGGTTGAGCCTTCAGACTAGAACGATGAAATTCATGGCCTCTTATAGTCTGACCTGATTGCACCATATAAGAATCCTGTTGTGCGATGCCCTCTCGATAACCCAAGGTAAGTTTTGCTCCCATGCGGACTTGAGTAGGCAACACTCCTAACATCGGATGGATGTTTCCTTGAAAATCCAGGATACTTTCACTCAGGTACATCAATCCTCCACATTCTGCATAGACAGGCAGGCCCCGACCAATATAGTCTTTGAGTTGATTTTTTAAAGGGGTATTAGCTGCTAGTTGTTCTGCAAAAATTTCGGGAAATCCACCACCGAGATAAAGTCCTTGAATTTCTGAAGGTAACTTTCCATCGAGCGTTGGCTGAAAAGGAACTAAGGTTGCGCCCAAACCCTCTAAGATATCGAGATTATCCTGATAGTAAAAATTAAAGGCTTGGTCTTGCGCGATCCCAATCAAGATAGAGGTTTCTTTTTGACGACAAATGACAGGGTTAGCGCATGTATAATCTGGAATTTTTTGAACGAGGGGTAGAAGCTTTTCCCCCTTGAGATAGGTTTCTGCCAGATGCGCTAGGCGAGCTTCAATCTGCGTAAATTGGTCTAATTCTCCGACGGGGATTAAACCTAAATGACGGTCTGGCAAGGTAAGTTCATCCGCACGGTAAAAGGTCCCATAGACGGTTAGCCCTATCCCCTCCAAGGCTTCAACCAATAACGCTTCATGCCTTGCAGAACCGATGCGATTGAGGATCACTCCTGCCAGATTGACTTGAGGATTGAACAGTTTAAATCCAAGTGCTTGTGCAGCTACAGAACGCCCCATTTTGGAAGCATCAACCACGAGCAGAACAGGTACGCCTAAGAGGACGGCTACATGAGCGCTACTTGCTTCAGGGCAAGCCTGCGCTTCGCTAACAGGGCAAGCCTGTGCTTCGCTAGCAGGGACTCTTGAGTTAGTTGATCCAGCAGTAATCCGACCATCAAATAAACCCATGACTCCTTCAATAACGACCCCATCGCTGCCTTGACTTTGATGCCGAAAACATTGGGCTACATAGGGTTCGGAAGTTAAGAAAGGATCCAAATTACGACAAGGTCTACCCGTAATCCGGTGGTGAAACATGGGGTCTATATAATCCGGCCCTACCTTAAACGATTGGATCGTCAAACCACGTTTTTTCAGCCAAGCTAAGAGCGCTAGGGTAATCGTAGTTTTTCCAACCCCACTATGGGTTCCAGCGATTAGAATAGCCATCAGAATTTATGCACAAGGCCCAAATCATAATCCCTCAAGAAGGTTCGCACCCCTGCAGCGAAAGCTCCTACAGAAGTATCAGTAGGGGGTAGAGCGCGGATAGTAACATCCAAAGGTTCCCCTTGATAGGGCTTTTCTAGTTGACTAAAGTACGGGCCAATATCCTTTACTGTCTCTGGCACGGGGCCAAATCGCGCTTTAACAGAAACCAGAACCCAGCGGTTCTGCAAGCGTTCTATGCGCAGGACGCGCTCAATCAGCACAGGCTTCATCTGGGTGCGGTCCCAAAACCGCTCAAAGGTGAGGAAACGTATTTCTGTCCCTGCTACTTGGGGGACACTGGTGCCCAAAAGCCGACTGGTTCCAGGAATAGAACCATAGGCCCGATTCACATAATCGGGGAGGGCTTTTTGTAAGGTTTTGGCTAAATCATCTAGAGGACTGGCTTGAACTTGCTGTGCCAAGAAGCCGAGCACTCCTATAGAGACGAAGAGCCTAGGAACGAGCATGGGCTTTACCTGCAATTTCTGCCAGAATTTCTAAAGCCATCTGTCTCGGCTGAGGGTGTTGGGTAATCGGCCTCCCGATTACGAGATAATCAGCCCCGCGTTCGATGGCTTTCCCAGGGGTAAGGGTCCGTCGTTGATCATCCGCATGGCTGCCCATGGGTCGGATTCCAGGAGTGACAATCAAAAAATCAGGTCCACACGTATGACGCACTAATTCAATTTCTTGGGGAGAACAAACAATTCCGGCGACTCCACTGCGCTGAGCAAGCTCGGCCATACGCTGAACGTAGTCAGAGACCTCTAGCTCAATATTGAGTTCCCTCGACAAAGCAGATTGATCGATGCTCGTCAGTAAACTCACCGCCAGCAATTTCGGGCCAGATTTTCCCGTTTTCTCTGCAAAGTTTTGGACGGCAGAAGTGGCGGCTTGCATCATCGCTTGTCCTCCGCTGCTGTGGATAGTCAAGAGGTCCACGCCCAGGTTGCAGACTGCCATACAAGCCTTGGCTACGGTATTGGGAATATCGTGCAACTTTAGGTCGAGGAAAACCTGGCCACCTTCCTTTTTAACCTGGGCAACCCCTACGGGGCCAGCATGGATAAAAAGCTCTAGACCAATCTTCCAGAAATTGACTTCGGGACTAAGCGCCTTGATCACCGTTTCTACGGCAGAGAGATCCGAGAAATCCAAAGGAACAATGAGCTTTGTCTGTTCTATTCTCAAAGCTGCCTGCCTGCTTGAGGGCAATTTACACTATATTTCACGGCTAAATTCCTATTTCCTTTAGCATCCAGTATTACTTCATGCATAAAGTGGTTTTTCCAAAGAGAATTTCACCTTTTTTTTATAATTGAGTATACTTGTGTTAAGTCGGATGACAGAGTTGCTTCATTTGTAAGTAGACAGTTCTTAAGGTTTCATCTCTGCCAGTAGTTCAAACCAATTCAGGTAAAGCCTATGGGCTTAGCACAACGTGGGCAGGAGTATGTCTTAGTTCCCCTTATTAGTACCTATGTTTCTCCCGAGGAACTCCAGGATAGTGATGTGGATTGGGGTTACGTAACTTATTTATTGGATGTTCATACACCTTCGGTCGAACGCGAGTTTACCATCGGTTTGGGTGGTCTCCAGGGATTACATCTTACGCTTCCTCAGGAAATCCCGGATGATGCTATTCGTTGGGATATGGTCCTTGCCACCGACCAGAGTGGAAAATCGATAGAAATTGAGACTGTACGTAGCCGGAACCAAGTGTTGACCCTGGAGTTTGCAGAACCACTCGCTCCAAGTTCGTCTCTGCGTCTCGAATGCCAATACATGCCTGCCCCTGCAACAGCTTCTGGCACTAATGTGGTCACTTTTCCGCTCGTAAACTGCCGCTGGGGACGTTTTGAAACTACGGCTATTCTTTTCTTTGAGTCCAAGGACCGCATGGAAAAGCGTCACCGCAGTGCTTAATCTGGCAACGTTTTTCTACTTTCCGAATCGCTACTCAAAATAAGCCAAAATGCTTAGGCTTGGGATGGAACTTCGGGTACATCATCGCTTGGACAGGCTTATTGCCTGTTAGATGTTCCTGCACCAAAATGGGCACTTCACTGTAATGCACCCGTGAATACCAAATCTGTTCGGGCATGACTAAAACCATAGGTCCAGAACCACATTGGCCCAAGCAACCGGTACCCGATACCGTCACGCCAGGCAGATCATAGGTTTGCAGGGCGGTTAGCACTTGAGCGGAGCCGTCCTTTAAACACGTACGATTTTGACAAACTAATACAGTTTTTTCCAAGGCTCAGGTATCAATTCTATCTTCCATTTTAAAAGGTGCTATTTGCAAGGTTTGTGATCCTCATCATTCCTTTACACGCACTCCCTATCAGGATTTAGTACTATAGATATAGATTCTCGGATAAACCTATGCGCACGTTTTTTCTTGCTTTTGTGCTTTTAGGATTGAGTATCGTCCCTGCTACGGCAGCTGAAAAGACCGTATCTCGGTCCTTTGTATGTTTACCAACTGAAAATGCCACAACAACCGCTGACCTGCCAACACGAACGGTTACAGCTTCTGCGGACAATCCAGAAGATGCCAAATATAAAGCCCATTTAGAGGCTACCGAGGTCTGCAAGAAAGAAGGACAATTGTACCGCTGGTCTGGGGATTGGCAGCTCAAAGGTTCTTAACATTTAAATATTAATGTCCTAAGGATTAAGACAGGGAAAGTAAACATACTGCAACAATTCGCAGCAGGAATGTAGGATTTATCTATACTTCTTAGTAAGGGGATATCTTTTTCTCCTTGGCTGATTAGTTGTAGTATTCCCTAAATTCCTAAAGGTTTTATTATGGCCGACTTCAAAAGGTATCGTTTCGCTTGTACGCTCACATTTGGAGATATCTACGGTCAAATTATTGTTTGGCTAGGAGTGATTTTTGTAAGTTTAGCTGCGGCGCTGGCTGCTATGGGCGCCAATAATCCTATATTTGCTCTCATCACCGTAGGACTGATTTGGGTAGTATCTTTACCTTTCTTGCTCTTCGCTTTTGTAACAACGCTTTTCAATCACATTGAAATATCGACAGAAGATACGCAAGAAGAAGTGACAACTTCCACTGCCATGTTTACCCGAGCTCAACCTCAGGGTGAATAAGTCTTAGTCTTCTAAGGGGGCAAGTTTTAGGCGATGATACGCTGATATGGAAAGTTGAGGACATAGCGTTTCATGGCAGAACTGGAACAGGCTCCTAAAGCCGTGGATGAGCCCGTCGCCTACGATTGGCTTTTGCAGATCTTAATTAGTGTCACCAACACTACGGGGATCCCTTGTCCGATCACCCTCAATGTGGGTGGGCTTTTAGTCTCTGGAGAATTGGTGAGCGGTCTGCAGTATTTTGAAGAGTTCGCTCAGAAAATGGGTTCTGCGGTGAAAGAATCGGAACGGGAAGAAATAGAAGCCATGTTCCGAGAAATGGGGCAAAGTTTTTATTCTAAAGAAAAATCTCCAGAGGCTCCACCCCCCCCCAATCCCCACTTTATCCATCTCCAAAATGTAAAAATCTTTAACCCGGAAGGATTGCCTTTCCCTTCGAATGACGGAGCTTTTTGGCGTGGTCGCTTAGAAGCTGTCGATGGTTTTATGTTGGGTTCTCTCACTCCCCAAATCGGTGGTATGGATGCTGATGAGATTGTAGAAGATTAATATAGCCATACTCAATTGCCTGTAAAGGCGCGCTATACCGCACCTCCTTTCTATCGCTCAGACCATAGGTGATCAAACTCTTGCCCAAAGCTTTGGCTCAGGGCTTTATTATTATGGACGATTAATAGATTTTCATCATTGCGGGTATTCGCTCCATTGGAAAAATTGAAAGAGCCAAAAGCGACGCTAGGGGTATCACTATCTCGGTCAATGAGCAGTACTTTGTGATGCATCATATAGAGATTCGTATCTTCCCGTATTTCTCCTCCTAGGGCAGACAAACGGAGAAAGCTGGAGTAAGTAGAGTTTTGCTTTTGTTCGAAGATTCCTCGGACAGAGACACCTCGTGCAATATCTTTTTGTAAGGTTTTCTCCAAAGCTTTGGCCGTGAAGCTAAAGGCCAAAATATCTACGCTATGCTTTGCTTTTGCTAGGGCATCTTCTAAGGCTGCAAGTGGTCGATCTTCTGGACTAAAATAGGTTTCAAGGACCGTACCATCTTTTAGCTGAATCTTTGGATAGGGAGTCTGAGGTAGTTTCATCAGACCAAATTTGCCTGACCAAAGTTGTTCAAATTCAATTTGGTAGTTGTCAATAAGCTGAGCGATGGCTGAATCCTGGCGACTATCCCAAAAGACAAAGTTATTGTTATTGCGCTGCGTGCAGTTGCGGGTGAAGTTCATAGACCCCATGCCTAAAACTTTTCCATCAATAATCAAAAATTTGTTATGCATTAACCCTCTATTTTCTGCCCCATCATCCTCTACTGGAATGCCTTGCTGTTCCAATTTTTGTAGAGGCACTTCCTGGCGATTGCCATGTTCGGTGACTATGCGGATTTGCACCCCTCTACTCTTTGCCTGGCTGATCGCTTCGGTAATAGATTTATTATTTAATTCATAGGCGGCTATATCTAATGTGCTTTTGGCTTGATTAATATATGCTGCAACAGCTTCTCCAATCGGATCTGTGCTCTCATTCTGACTGGTCTGATTTGGATTTGTGAACAGCAGAGTATATGGCTTAGCAGCAGATAACCCATGAACTGGAGAATTAGTGGTTTGAGCACATCCACTCAATATTCCAGCGAGAAAAATAGTTAACAGTACCCCTAAAATGAGACTGGGCTGGGAGTGATTTTGATATTTAAAAATAGATAGCCAGATTTTTCCCCTGCAATCTAAACACTGCTTATTTTTCACACCTGCATCTCTGGGGAAATAATTCTAGTTCTAGATCCAACGTGCCCCCAGAAGGAATTAAATTATCACTTGCTAGCGTCGGGAGCTTTTTGCAGGAGACGGAGGGTCTGGGATCGGAGATTCATTTTGGGCCTGCGGAATTTTTAGAGTGGCGGCATCGGCTCGCGAGAAGTCTTTGAATGCTTCTAGATAGTGCGCGGCTAACTTCTTTCTTGTGACATCTGTAAATGCAGTGGTGCTCGTAAATTTAAAGCCATTAATCACAACTTCAGAGCTTTCTACCGGATACATAATGTCTTTGCTATCGTCGTTATGACCAAGTCCTAGAGAATGACCGAGTTCATGAGTTGCCACTATTTCAATTTCACCTGCTCCCGCTGGCCCTACGGTGCGGTCTACTTGAATTCCAATAAACGGAATGTAGCTAGTCGTGACCCGATTCACAATGAACGTAAGCTCAGATCTAGTGAACTTGCGAAATTTTCCATCAGGACTCTTAGGCATTGAAGTGAACGACCGTTCAAATCCAACTTGTTTACCTTCTCTATCCAATACCCAGCCAATTGTGACATTGGCTATATTTGGGTCTTCTGTCTCTTGAAAAATTGGCTTACCATTGATCCCTGTTGCATTCCAGGCTTGCATGCCTTTACGAATAGCGGCTTTATATTCCTCTTGCTTTTGGGCTACTTTTTCGGGCAAGGGTTGGATAAATACTTTTAGGGGAAAAGCATCCTCTGGCCAAGCTTTTGGCTGTTTATAATCAGTCCAAACAGCTTCTCTAGGGGTTGCTTGATACCCCTTGGGAGCTGCGCGTATCAGAGGTGGATTGAGTAGAGTGGTTAGGCTGGCGGATATAAGACCGAGCATTAAAGCCTTTTTCCAGTTCACGTTAAACCAGTGAATCATAAACAGCATCTTGTATCCTTTCCCCGCTTCTTAGTCTAATATGGCTGTATAGAGTGTCTCGTTAAGAACCAGTCATAGAAAAGATTTACGGTGATATTAGGGGGATCAAGAACGACCAGGTGCGCCGCCTAGGCCATCTGTATCGCCGCTCCCTTCCCGCAGATGTATTTACCACACCAGAATTTGCCCAGCGTCTTGCTGCTTTGAGCGCAGAAATAGACGCTTCCCTGTGTGTCTATGTTAATCGTCGGGGACAGATCGTCCGAGTGGCTGTGGGAACTCCCCACCAGACACAGTTTGCGCCCCATGAATTGCCTCGGCAAGGGGCTGAACGACTCTCCGGCCTTCGCTGTATCTCGACCCAACTGCATACGGGTGCGCTTCCCAAGTCAGCCTTGACAGCCCTTGCCATGCAACGTTTAGATGCGTTGGTCACCCTTAGTGTTTCCTCAGAAGGGAGAAAGCGAAAAAGCGCTGCTCCTACAGGCTTTGTCCAAGAGATCCATCTGGCGCATTTGGTGGCAGACCCTATGCGCTGGTCTGTTCTTCGTTTGGAATCTCTGCATGAGCTAGCAAGCCAAGATCTAGAGACCTTTATCCGAGACTTAGAGACTGCTTTTGCGGCTCAAGATGCTCTGAGGGCGGTAGATACAGACTTGGAACGGGCGTTGCTTGTCGGCGTATTCCCCCCTGATACCCAAGAACAAGCACTGCTGGATGAAATGGCAGAATTGGAAGAACTGGTCCGAAGCGCCGGGGGGCAAGTCCTCGATAGTTTTTGGCAAAAGAGAGAACGGCCTCATCCCGCTACGTTTATTGGAGAAGGTAAGGTGACGGAAGTTGCTTTAGCGGCCCAAGAGCAAGGCGCCAATCTGGTTATTTTTGGTAAGGACCTTACTCCTTCTCAAGCCCGCAACTTGGAACAATCGATTGGGGTGCGGGTGGTAGACCGTACACAGTTGATTTTGGATATCTTTGCCCGCAGAGCTCGTTCTCATGAAGGAAAGCTTCAGGTGGAGTTAGCCCAGATGGAATATCTACTGCCCCGCCTATCTGGAAGTGGACTTGGACTCTCGCGTTTGGGAGGTGGTATTGGAACCCGTGGGCCTGGAGAAACCAAGTTAGAGACCGACCGACGTGCCATTCGGGGGCGTATTGCCAAACTGGAACAACAGGTTACTCGACTGCAAGCGCATCGAAGTCGCCTGAGGAATTATCGTCAAGGGAAAGACCTTCCCGTATTTGCCTTAGTTGGCTATACCAATGCCGGAAAATCTACCCTCCTCAATCGCCTAACTGAATCAGAAGTATATGTGGCCGATCAACTATTTGCCACCCTAGATCCCACCACGCGCCGTCTGGATCTTCAGGGGGGAACAACCGTACTACTCACAGACACCGTGGGGTTCGTCCACGACTTACCTAAACCTCTCGTCAATGCTTTCCGCGCCACCCTAGAAGAAGTTACGGAAGCAGATTTTCTGCTGCACGTCGTAGACCTTTCCAATCCTTCTTGGCCACAGCATATTGAAGCAGTAGAGCTCATTCTCTCTCAGATGCCTGTGGTGTGTGGTCCTACCCAATTGATCTTCAACAAAGTGGATTTAGTAACTCCCCAAGAACTGAGTGTTGCCCTGGCAACCTATCCTCATGCTGTCTTTGTTTCCGCAGCTACAGGAGCAGGCATCTCAAAATTACAACAAGCTCTACGAGGCTGGGCTCAGACGGAAACAGAATATGCCCGTGTTCCAGATACGCTCTTGGAAGCGGCCTATCAGTAAGATGGTTAAAGACCCAGATTAAGCCTCATGACAAGCCTCACCCCTGAAGAACAAAAAATGCAACGTGCGCGGTTGCGTGCAGAAATGAAAGCTCCTACTCGGATTTTGCGCTTGGGAATCTATGGAACTTTTGCAGCCGCAGGTTTGATTGGAACCTTAAGTTTTCTATCACGCAGTTTGGCGACTATCGGGGAAGCCGCTTTTTTCACCAACTTTCTATGGACTTTGGCTCATGCAGGATTGATTGCAGCGATGGTGAGCTTATACCGCTTGGAAAAGGGGAAAGATCAAGCTCTGTATGAGAAATTTCTTGCGGAAGAACAACGGCGTTAGGACGCACAATATATTTGTAGCGATCGATCTTCGCCGCCTGAGACACAACTGAATGCTGTGATTTCGATTCATCTAAAACTGGAATTACTAAATTAATGTGCTCCCTGTCCTAACTGCCGAGAATATTGATGGCGCGGGAGGCGACCACGACAATCGTCGTGAGGGAGATGGCGCTTTCCAGCATCATCAGCAGCTTGGCGCGAGACGTCAGCGGCAGGGCATCGGTGGGGCTGAACGCCGTCGCCGTCGAGAATGCAAGAAACAGGTAGTCGATGAACGTCGGCCGCCAGGCGGGCGGTGCTTCCTCAGGAACCCCCGTTTGAGGAAAGAGCCAATCCGGCCTCCTGCCCTCGTTGTTTGCCCGAGCTTCAGGACCGTTGCGATCGATTTGCCAATACAGCAGCGAGAACGTGAGCACGTTGATGACCCACACTGCAATGCTTGAAGTGAGAAGCTGAAGGCCTCCGATCTCCGTCCCTCGGCGCACCATCGCTCTAATCAGATACACCAGACTGGCGAGGGTGCCGGACCCCGCAACCACGAAGAAGATCAGCATAATCGTGTGCTCGACACGTCGCCACGGTACTTTTGCAGCAGTCAGCGGGATGGCAGCCATCGACGCGAGCACCACGATTACAGTGACGGAGGGAACCCAAACAGGGAACAGTCTGACGCGCTCAGGTAACACCGCCAGCAAGAAATACACCACCAGGATTGTGAGTGCAGCGGGCCAGCGCGGCTCGATACGGAGTGTTTGGAGCGGTTCCTTCTTGTTCTCTGTCATATCCTTCCTGTGGTGTACTCTCAATTGGCCTTCGGCCTTCGGGGTGACGGCCTCCTTGTGGTGATCGCCATCCTTAGAGAATCTACGGCGTGGGTTTTTACTGCTGTGCCATCGCGATCTTCAGATCGGTTGCACTATCTGGAATCAACTCGCCGGACAAATCCAATGTGACTCGCTTGATAGTGCCCGTGAATTTAACCCTGGAGGTCTATTCTAAGGGGTGACTGCCATGGCTCTACGCTGATTCTTCTTTCATCTGTTCACGCCAGTCAGAACCCCGTACTAAAATTGAGGCAGCTCAGAAGGGGCGAATTGATGTCGCAAACCCAGGCATCAGACATGGCTGCCGCACCCAATATCAGCTATGCGCATAAGAGGGTAGAACACCTAAATATCCTGGGAAAGAGGACAATTGCCATGACAAAGACAGCTAGCCAGGCTTCTCTTTACAACCGTGACTTTGCCTTATGGGTTGAGGATGTTACGGCTAAGCTGAAAGCACGAGACTTTGACCATCTGGACCTTGAGAACTTAATTGAGGAAATGGAGGCATTGGGCAAGTCGGAAAGGAAAGAGATAAAAAGCCGATTGTCAACCTTGTTGGCACACTTGCTCAAAAGAATTTATATAGACAGCGCATCCGATAATCGGGAATGGGAAATTACGATCAGGGAACAAAGGAAAGAGTTAGAACTATTGCTAGAGCAGTCACCTAGCTTAAAGCATTATTTTGCTGATGCGTTCGATTCGTCATTTCGATACGCGCTTGCGGAAGTCAGGCAAGACTACGCCAAAGTTCAATTTCCCGACACATGGCAATTTAGTCAGGATGCGGAGACTTTGCTTACTGAGCAATTTTGGAGTTGAATTTTGTTCCAATCCACCCATTACCTTTATTAAACGATCGCTTCTTACCCTGCATGGCTTAGTTAGCGAGAGGTTTGCCAAACCGAATCGGTTTTCTACGAGGCTGCTATTCCGCTTTAACCAGTAGTGTCATGTATTAAAGCTCCTCATCTATCACCTCCACTCGACCAGAACGGACGGCTTTAACCAGTGCCTGGTAGTCTTGCTCCGTCTGATCCGCATAGGCAATAGCAAATTGCCCCATTGCTTGGTCAAACTGGTTGCCCTTGCCAAGATAACCACTAATCGTCGCTGCATACCCTGATTTTGCGTGGGCACGGGCCAAAGTCCAGCCACAGAAGTCGGCGTAGCGCTTGAGTTCCACGACTGAGTAGCCCTCAAGCGGGATGGAAAACTTCATGTCCCGCAACTGACGCACATAGAAATCATAACCACCCCGCCCCCGCGTCCAGCCTAAAAAGATGTCACTAGAGGACTGCATCAGTCGTTGTCCTATGACAACGCGCTGCCCCTGGTTGTCAAATTGGCTCTTCTCGGTGTAAGGTTCGAGGACAGAACGACGGGCTTCTTTAATTTGCAGAATCAGAGGATGGTTGTCTTCAGAGAAAAACAGTCCGATAAAGCACCTTGTCCCCACGCTGCCAATACCGACCACTTTCAGGGCAGTGTCTTCCAATCTGTAGCGATCAAAGAGGACGCGGCGCTCAACCGATAGAGACTGGCGGTAGTCTTCTAGCCCTTCCCGAACTCGTTCCTCGAAGTCTTCTACAGCAGGGTGGAAGAGAACCGGCGGTTGCTCAACAATGCGGGGTCGCCCGCCAACAGTGGTAACAATCTTGGGAAACAGGTTTTCGATGACGCGCTGGCGAGCTTTTTCGGCGAGCTCTTCCCGGAACTCTTTCGCTTTGACATCGGGAGACATTTCAATAATGGTCTGCATGTCCAGGCGATTGTACCAGACTTCTAAAGGACTCATCCGGGAATACTCCCGCAGGTGTTCCCGATAGGAGCGCACACACTCGATAACGGCTTTTTGAGACTGATCATCGGCTAGATTGTTATCTCTCCCAGCGATGACAAGGCTCACGACCAGGCGCTTGAGATCCCATTCCCAAGGAGCGGGGTGGGTTTCGTCAAAATCATTGATATCAAAAACTAAATGGCGTTCTGGGGTGGCAAAAAAGCCGAAATTCAAGACGTGACAATCTCCACAGGCTTGCACCGGAATGCCAGTCTTAGGGGTGGTAGCGAGATCGTAAGCCATCAGGGCAGCAGAACCGCGCAGGAATGTAAAGGGACTGCGTAACATTCGCCCGTAACGGATAGGGATGAGCTCAGGCAGCCGATCCTGATTGGATTCTTCGAGGATATCGATGGGATCGCGGCGGTTTGTTGGAGGTTGCCAAGTGGCATGGGTAGCGCGGGGCAGTTTATCCCGTAAAGATTTACCGATTCTGATGCGTTCTGCCCTGGGGCGAAATTGAGGTTTTGAAGCGGCAGGCAGGTCTGCTCCTGGTTGGTCGTTCATGTTGCAATACTCTTGATATATACAATTATGAATCAGTTGCTTATTAATGAATATATACAATTATGAATCAGTTGCTTGTTAATGAATATATACAATTATGAATCAGTTGCTTATCAGTGAGCTCTAATTGCCCAATGACTTGGACTGCTACCGTGGGAACAGGGATTGGAACTGAACGACGAGGGCCCATCCCTCAGAATTGTCGGGGCGGATTGCTTGCCAGTAAGCCTGTACAGAGATGTTGAGAGGGCGATCGCCGAGTTTAATGACCTTGCCCACGCCTCCGCCAATGGGGACCAGCCATTGTGCTCCGCTGGGATTGTTCCAAAAAGCCGCGATAGTCGGAGCAGAAACGAGATACCAGCCACCGCCCAAGGTGTAGGTGGCAAAAGGCTGCACGGTGAATTGGCTGATATCAGCTCGCCCTCCATCTCCAGCAACAGACCAGTAATTTTCGATCTGGCCACCCACCGTCAGGCGGTCTCCCCTCCACACCGCAACGAAAGCGGGGCCAATCCCCCACTTGCCAAATCCCAAGGTGCGATAGCTGGCAGTGGGGAACCGGAAGGTCGGGCCGATGCCCCAGGTTAGTTTTCCGGTTGGTTTGGGGACGAAGTACGTCTGCAGCCTTAAATCCCCCAGCCCGTAGTTTCCCCCCTGGGGCTGGCTCAGGGTTGGCGCGTAAACAAAGGGCAAGGAGGGGCGCACGACCAAATAGTTTTCGCCAAAGGGCATGGGTAGCACTGGCGCGATGGTCGTGACGTTCGAGGTACGCTCGAAAGGACCAATCCCAAAAGCGGCCCTGTTGGCAAGGGGGAGGCTGATGCGGTCAGTGATCGGATTTTCTACATCTTTAATTGCTTGCTCTAGCGTCTCAGAAGGCTGTTGGTCTCCAGGGGCTGGGTTCGGCGGAGGCTGAGGGGTGGGGTCAGTTTCGGTTAGTTTTTCTGCCACCAACGGGGATGGAGGACAGTCAGGTTCATCTAGTACCAAGTCGGCGGCATTACTACTGACTTTCTGGTGGATAGGGGCGCAAAACGGCTCGGAAAAGCTCGAATCCCCCTCTCCTCCTTTCGAGCGAAGTACGGTAATCTCTTGTGCTCCCCCTGCCTGTCTCAACCAACAACGGTCCTGCAAAGGATGGAAAGGAGTCGGAGTTGGAGCGATTGGATGGCCCAGCGCCATGGGAGCGGTCGCACCGACAATCCCTGCTGCCAACCAACTGAGATGGCGGAGATGGGGAAGAGAGAAGGGTATAAGCTGCCAGACGAGCACAACTTTAGGTTTCAAGATTCGGGCCGCCTCATAAAGTGATCATTAAGGATTAGAAAGGATCTGTGGAAATCTTACTTTCTGCAACAACGCCAATTCAAATTTAAAGTGGCATATCTAATACTTAGAGATGGGCGCTATATTCTTGAACCAGTACAAAGGGATCCACAATAACAGCCATATATTTTTGGTCTTCCAGTTTACTGCGACGCGAAATCTCATCATGTTTAGGTTTATAAATTAACCCTTCACTGAGCCAATGAGACACTTGTTGGGTGGAGTCATTCGCCAAAGCCATTCCAACCTCTATCAAGGCTAGAGGCTTCAAGACGATAACCACTCTTCCATCTACAGCCGGTAAAGCTAAGATATCCCAAGTAGCTTCATCTAGCGTACTTTCAATGCGCGTTCTAACATCAGCTTCAGAGGTCATTTAGAATACTCAAATTCCACAAGATTTAAAATAAGATTTTACATGAGGTGCCGTTGCACAAAATCAGTACAAACTTCACCGCGAGCAAAATAAGGGTTGTCCAGAATGCGTAAGTGAAAAGGAATTGTAGTAGTCACTCCGGTAATTGCATATTCCTGTAATGCTCTGCGCATCCGTCTAATCGCCGATGCACGGTCTGGTGCCCAAACAATTAGTTTCCCAATCAAAGAATCGTAATAGGGAGGAATTTGATAGCCTGTATAAAGGTGTGAATCTACGCGTACGCCCGGTCCGCCTGGCGGCAGATAGGCACTCACCAAACCAGGACTTGGACGAAAATCTTTTTCTGGGTCTTCTGCATTAATTCGACATTCGATAGAATGACCACGAATTTGAATATCTCGTTGGCTATAAGAGAGTTTTTCACCTGCGGCAATGCGTATTTGCTCTGCTACTAAATCTAAGCCTGTAATCGATTCGGTAACGGGATGTTCTACTTGAAGCCGAGTATTCATTTCCATGAAATAAAAATCACCCGTACTGTCTAACAAAAATTCGACCGTACCTGCCCCTACATAGCTGATGTGTTTTGCGGCTTTGACTGCAGTGTCTCCCATCTTAGCCCTTAGTTTAGGCGTCAAAGCAGGACTAGGAGCTTCTTCTAGAAGCTTTTGGTGACGGCGCTGAATCGAACAATCCCGTTCTCCCAAGTGAACGACATTGCCAAAGCGGTCTGCGAGGATCTGGAACTCAATATGACGGGGTTCTTTCAGATATTTTTCGAGATACACTCCCTGATTGCCAAAAGCGGCTCCTGCCTCTGACTGGGCAGTTTGGAGCATCTGTGCCAATTCCGTTTGACCATTGACGATGCGCATTCCTCTGCCACCACCGCCTGCGGTTGCTTTGATAATCACCGGATAACCGATAGCCTCAGCGGCTTCTAGGGCTTCTTCTTCGGAGGCGAGCAAACCTTTGGATCCTGGGACGGTCGGCACTCCAACTTTCTGCATGGTGCTGCGGGCAGTAGATTTATCGCCCATCAAATTAATTGCTTCTGCTGGAGCGCCAATAAACGTCAACTGATGATCGGTGCAAATTTCAGCAAAACGGCTGTTCTCAGAAAGAAAACCATACCCTGGATGAATCGCATCACAATCTCTGACAAGCGCGGCTGAAATGAGATTGGGAATATTCAGATAGCTTTGAGTGCTGGCGGGAGGCCCGATACAAATGGCTTCACTGGCGAGTTTAACATGCAGTGAATCCTGATCCGCCGTGGAGTGGACTGCCACAGTCGCAATGCCTAGCTCTTCACAAGCCCGAATAATTCTGAGGGCAATTTCTCCCCGATTAGCAATCAAAATCTTACGAAAATAAGCCACGATATCTTCCTGCTGGGTGTCCAAAGAAGTTTGGGCGGTGCTGATCCTAGCACTTTCGCGGGGCAGAACCGACCGATAATAAGGGGACGGCCTTATGCTTTTGTGGATGCCAAAACTCGATGGTTGCAACCTCTTCCCCTATTCTTCAGTTCCCGATCACCGCTGTCATCGGTCAGGAAGCGATTAAATTAGCCCTGCTCCTTGCGGCCACAGACCCTGGATTGGGAGGGGTGGCGATCAGTGGACGCAGGGGGACGGCAAAGTCGGTCTTGGCTCGCGGTATCCATAGTCTGCTGCCTCCTATTGAAGTGGTGAAGTCGAGTTGGTGCAATGCCACAGCCCCAGAATGCCAGCAATATCCAGGCATTTGCACTACAAAATCCCATGCACTGAAAGTAATTACGCCTCCTTTTGTGCAAGTCCCCCTAGGGGTCACAGAAGACCGTCTGCTGGGGGCAGTAGATGTCGAACAATCGGTCAAACAAGGACAGCCCGTTTTTCAGCCAGGTCTTTTGGCCCAAGCACACCGGGGTGTTCTCTACGTGGATGAGCTAAATCTGCTCGATGAAGGTATTATCAATACCCTGCTCAATATTTTGACCGATGGAGTAAATCGGGTTGAGCGGGAAGGCTTGAGTGTGGCTCATCCCTGCCAGCCTTTGCTGATTGCTACCTATAATCCTGAAGAAGGGGCCGTGCGTGAGCATCTCCTGGACCGGATTGCGATTACCCTCTCCGCAGATGAAGTTTTAGGGCTGGATGAGCGGGTAGAAGCTGTACATCAGGCGCTCAACTTTAGTCGTTCCCCTGAGGCTTTTTTAGCCCAGTACGCAGAAGAACTGGAAGACCTCCGCCTCGATATTATTTTGGCGCGGGAACGGCTCAAAGACATTCAGCTTTCTGAAGAGCAAATGGCCTACCTCGTTGAAGAAGCGATTCGGGGCGGGGTAGAAGGTCATCGGGCTGAGATTTTTGCAGAACGGGTTGCCCGTGTTCACGCCGCACTGGATGAACGGACACGGGTAGAGGCAGAAGACCTGAAGCGGGCTGTGGAATTGGTGATTATCCCAAGGTCTACGTTGATAGAGATGCCGCCTGATGAACCGCCGCCGCCGCCCCCACCACCACCCCCTCAAGACCAGCAGGAGGAGGAAAATGATCAGGACCAGGAGGATGAGCAAGAGGAAGATGAACAAGAAGACGAAGAGGATAATGCTCCACCTGCCATCCCTGAAGAATTTGTCTTTGATGCGGAAGGTGTACTGCTAGACCCCAATCTCCTCTACTTTGCCCAATTGGCGAAACGGAAGGGAAAAGCGGGAGCGAGGAGCAAGATTTATAGCCAGACCCAAGGTCGCTATGTGAAACCGATGCTCCCCAAGGGCAGGATTGGCAGAGTAGCCGTGGATGCCACCCTGAGAGCAGCGGCTCCCTACCAAAAATTTCGGCGGGAGTTGCATCCAGGTCGCAAGGTGATCATCGAAAAAGGGGACCTCCGCGCCAAGCGGCTAGCCCGCAAGGCAGGGGCTCTGGTTATCTTTGTGGTCGATGCTTCTGGCTCTATGGCTCTGAATCGAATGCGCTCTGCCAAGGGTGCGGTTCTACGTTTGTTAACAGAAGCCTATCAAAGCCGCGATAAAGTCGCGCTGATTCCTTTCCGGGGTGAACGGGCAGATATCCTTTTGCCACCTACCCGCTCTATCGAACAAGCCCGTCGTCGTCTGGATGCCCTTCCCTGCGGTGGAGGTTCTCCCCTGGCTCATGCGCTCACCTTGGCCATGCATGTGGGCACCAATGCTCAAAAGTCCGGTGACGTTGGACAGGTCATTCTAGTCGCCATTACCGATGGACGAGGCAATATTCCCCTGGCCCGCTCCTTGGGAGAAGTCCAAGCAGAAGGTGAGAAGGTGGATGTCAAGGAAGAACTACTGGAAGTTGCGAAGCAAGTACGCGGGGTTGGCTTCAAGTTTCTGGTCATTGACACGGAAAATAAGTTCGTCTCGACGGGCTTGGCGAAAAAATTAGCAGAAAATGGGGGAGGCCGATATTTCTACCTGCCAAGGGCTGACGACCGCACAATAGCGGCTACTGCACGCCAGGCGATCCAAAGCTTATAACAGGGCAAACGCATCTTATCCGGCTAAGACTTTGGCTAGGTAGTTATCATCCCAGGCTGTTTTGAGTCGTTTACCTTGTTAGCGGTCATAAGGTCTGGGTTAAGTGGCCGTGGCGAGAGGAAGAATTTGATGATTTTGCCAGTAGAGATCCCATGACCGATTTAGCACGACAGTCTTCAATGCTGCTAGGGCATCCGCCGTTTCTTCCGACCAATGCATTCCCCGATTCTTCTGTCGTTTTGCCACTATCAGATCACAGGCTTTCTCGGCATGAGCACTCCCGATGTATTGCTGCTTTCGACGACGCTCATTGTAGTTGACGATGTAAACTTTTCGAGCCCTGAGATAGTCCATCAACTCTTGCAGCTTTTGCTCATTCTTGGTTTGCGGGCGACAAGCTTCCAAAGCCTCTAAGGCAGAGTCTACCTGTCCTTTCCACAGCAAAGCATGAAGCTTCCTTTTGAGCACTTTTTTATCCTCACGGCTAGAACAAATCATTCCAGCAAAATCAGCACATTTACGGCGTAAGTGATACCAGTCGAGCAGCAGTTCTTTACGGGTAAATGCGCTGAGCTCGGTCTCGAAAAAATTACGCAGCCACTTAGCCCCATCTCCTAACAGGGTCACCCAACCACTCCATCCAGCACAGAAGAATAACAACAAAGACAATTGTCTGAGCACAACAGCGCCGGTCCCACTCAAGTAGCGATAACCCTCGGGGGTGGCGATTCGGGCCACCCGGATGCTTAGCCATTGGCTCGCTTGGGGACGACGAACTAAGATATCATCGCTAGCCGCGAGGGTCTGACCAGGCTGAATTTCAGGCCCTAAGCACCGCAATTTCTCTACAGGCCAGCAAGCTGCTTCATGGGTGCGCGCTTGCAGAACTCGTTGCCAGTCCTGAGCACTCACGCCCTCGGGTGGTTTGGGTGTGGGCTGCGCTAAGGCTTGCTCCACCGCTTCGCTTAATTCAGCAGGCCATGCGGCTCGATGGCGAGGAGCCTTGGCATCGAGCAGCTTCACCTGGAACTGGTTAAGGTCGCGTCTCTCCTCCAATTCGTTGACTTCTTTAGCTTCTGCAGCACGGATCGCTTCGCCATGCCGTTGGACTATGCGTCTAACTTCATTTTTTGAGATCACTTTCGGCTGTTGCGTTTGCCAGCTCAGTAAGCGTCCTACCGTCGCAAAGGGTAAGTCCTGGGGGAATAGGCAGGCCCATTCTTGCAAACTGTGGGTAATGATAGTCCCGTGGTGCTCTGGCAATAGCTCATTACCAGGCATGATGTGTTTAGCGCTGTGCTGGTTAAAACAAACTCGGCGGTCTAGGTGTAAGATGCCCAAGCGACAGGCGACCTTTTGACTAGCATAGCCATCCATCTCGATCTCACCTGGTTCAAATTGAGCGCAATATTGCTCGACTTGTTGTTGGTCGAGAATATCCCAATGTATGCTTAACAGCTTACGCATCAGGTCTTGTCCAATGCTCAGAGTCTGCTGCTCTAAAGCTTCCAATGTCTGGTTAGAGGGCGAGTCTTTTGGCAACTCCAGCGCGGGCACATTGATCTGAGTTAGCTCATTCCAGGAAGATTCATGGGCATCGTCTTCAACCCAAGCTATCGAGATACACAAATGACCCATTAGATGACCTGCCAGTGCTGCTTAAAAGCATATACCCAGACCTTATGACCGCTAACAATTCACCCGGGGAGCAAAACCCGCAACCAGTTGTACGTTTTGAATTTAGAATTGCTGTCCCACCATTTGATTTCTTTATGAAAATCTATTATGATCCTTTAATGGCTTCTATATATAAAGAATCAGGTTTGTAAACTGTGCCATCTGCTTCTGTATCGAGATTAAAGCTAGTCCAGTTTTTTACGTGGCTTTCAGTAGCAGAGAGTTGAACGATATTTTCTAGACCACATTTTTCTAAGAGGAGTGTTAATGAATAGCGGTCATACATCCACTGGTGAAGTTCACCGCTTTGGCGTAAGCGTCCAATTTGCAAGGCTTTGTAGTCCTTTTTTCCTAATAGGCTCTTGAGCAATCGATGTTGGCGGTAACCTGAATCGCTAAAAAACCAATAAATTCGTTTGAGAAAATGTTGTAGTTGACTTTCTTGAATAGGTATAGATTTTAGTTGTGTACTTTCTTCAAGTAAATCTTTCCTCCATTTTTGAATAGGAATCCCACAACGTTTTTCAACAAACTCATCGGCAATATTTTCTCTAGCCAGATATGCAGCCATTTCTCCTCCCGACTCGTTTCTCACCGTCATATCATACATTTCTAGTAAGATCCATTCGTAGTTAGATGCCCACTCTTTAGAACCACTGCTAGCCTGTTCTAGTGCTAGAAGATAAGTCTTAGCAATTTGTTCCAAATCTGGAACTACTATTCTAAAAACACCCTGAGGGCGTAAAACACGCCTACACTCTTTCAAAAAAGGTTCAGCTTCTGTTTTTGGTATATGTTCTAGTAAATGTGAATGATACACAACATCAAATGAAGCATCAGGAAATGGGATACCTTGAGTAAGATCGTGGGCAATTACACTTTTTCCTGTTGAAACGATATCAACATTAGTCCAATCAGGATGATATCGATTCATGCAACCAAGATTTAGATAATCCATAAAAGTAAAACTCCTATTTATTGACTCTGCTCAATTCTGGTAGCCTGTCTGAGAAGTGTCTATTTCTAGAATTGAGGTACTGTCAAGCTAACACCGCGATAACACAGCTGGCAGGGAAATAGTACATAGATAATTTACAGGGTAAACGCATCTTATTTGTAAAATATTGCGTGTTAAGTCATTAATCCCTTTGGGGTGTTCAAAATGTGCGAACGGACCGTTAATCTAATCAAGAAATTCATTTAAGTAGTGTACCCGAAATCCGCAGCTCTTAACATTAATCCTGGAATAAAAGGCCAAAAATGGCTGTGTTATCCCTGATCTGTCAAACTGGGGTGAAACGTTGATTTTGGTCACAGGCTCGCAGTGTACCGAACTCCCTTACCAACCTAGACGTCCTAATAGCCACTCTAGGATGCGAATGGGACGCTTATGATCGTAAAGCTGAGTCTTTTGTAGCCAACGATGAATGAAACGGTCAAAGCGGTTGCGCGGATCAGCAAGAGACTTGACCGGGTCTTCACCGTAGCGTTCGCGATACACAGCTGTCCAATCGACCCGCCAAATGTCTTCGCGTCGGAACTGATCGGGACCGTACTTATCAATCATGTCTAGTACCTGCCAGTCCCACCAGGGGCGACCAGGCGGCTTGTATATGCTAGTCATGTCGATGCCCTGATCACGATACCCTCGCAACCAGTGATCGGGAATTGGATGGGTCTGCTCGGGTAAAACGATATGTGGGCGATGGTAATACCGATACACCTCGATGGGTGTGCGTTGAGGTTGGTTGAGCCGCTCCCAGCACTGATACCAGCGCACTTTACTTTCCTGGCGTTCCCATTCTGTGAACTGGTAGTGAAGCACCTTGATATCCCGCAACATGATGATAGGTGCGGTCGGGGGAATCGGAATACGTGGACCATGAATCAAACTGCTAGCATAATTGCT
Organism: Gloeobacterales cyanobacterium; assembly: GCA_049582005.1. Lineage (GTDB taxonomy): Bacteria > Cyanobacteriota > Cyanobacteriia > Gloeobacterales > PMM-0068 > Sivonenia. The sequence goes on from JBAUTB010000089.1 coordinate 83,379, forward strand.
GCCATCATCCATAAAACCCCAGCAATAGTCATAGTTAGAGGTCCAGTGGAATTGGGAGAACATATAGTAGTTCTCCATGTCGTTCAGAAGATTGACCCACTGAAAGCTAATGACACTACCGATTGGTGCATTAAGAACCGTCTGCCATTCGGGACTAGTCATAAAGTTAGCGGTCAAGGCTTCATCTGCATCCAGAGAAATTATAAGCCGAGGACCCAGAATAAGACGGGCTTCTTCTAGAAGCAGGCTTCGCCTCTCCACTTCGTCGAAAGACGAAGTGGGATAATGCAGCAGCTTTGCCTTTGGATAGCGGCTAACGATGTTAGGCGATTCATCTGTGGACATCTGATCCAGCAGAAGGATGTGGTCTGCCCATAGACTGGCGCACTGCAAGAATCGATCGAGAATCCAAGCTTCATTTCTGATAGGAGTGATACAAATAACGGTTGGTTTATCCATAACGGTTGGTTTATCCAATGAGTGGGTAGATTTTTCACCCGGATAGCTTTTAAGCTCTTATTGCTAATAGATTGGCTGGGATAGCTCTGAGATATTGGCATCTGCCTTCATTTCTCGAATCTCTTTGGCAGCCATTGATTGAGCTTGTTTTGTCACTTTCAGAAACTTGCGGTCACGTGTAGTCATTAAAAATGAGGTGAAAAAGTAGCGCATTTTCGTTCTCCAGGAAAGCTGTTCCTGAGGCTTATTCCGCAAGAAATCCAGGATTGCTCTAGAGTAAACAATTCCTTTAACTAAATTGAGCAAATATTCCTCAGTCAATCTTCTCAGTGGCAGTATATGAGTTAGCTTGAGTCGAGCAAATTTACCTATTCCCAATCCAATATCTAGTGCACATAGAGCGAGGTCAAAATCCTCACAGCGAAGCAGCAACTCACCCCGCTGTCCTAGTTTCAGTCGGCGAGGATCTTCTCGAACCATATCGATGTATTTTTGACCCACTATTTTACGAATACACATCCCTGCTCCCACTGGCATCGTCTCAGTAATTTCCAGATTGGACCAAGAGTCCTTGTCAAATTGAGCAATTGCTAGCAGAGGCCATGCAGAGCGAGTCCATTCTTCAGGAGAACCACCGTCAAACTCAGGCAAGGCTTGTCCTCCCCAAGCCCCTAACAAGGGATATCTTTCTCCAATCTCAAGGGCTGAACGTAGGTAGTCTTGATCTAAAACGTTGTCGTCATCGACAAATATCGAAATTGCTCCGTGGCTTTCTTTCAGACCCCGGAGGCGAGCATAAACGAGTCCTAATTGCTTTTCAGGAATCATTCTGGCATTCAGATGCCAACTCAAATCGATCGTCTCAGCGAGGGGAGGGTTACTGGCATTATCAACCAAAAGAAGCTCCCATTTTGTGAGCGGTAGAGTTTGTGATTTGAGAGCATCAAGTACACGATTGAGATAAGCAGGCTGGGGATTATGACTACAAATCACCACAGTTACAGGGTATTCCATGATGTTTAAACTTCTCCTCACTAACTACTTGGTTAAATTTTTAATTGATTCATCCAAATTAGTACTCACCATTTCCTGGCATAGGCAGCAAGATGATGAATTACTGAAAAAATACTGACGGAACCTTCCATCAGGAAAATTTTTTAACCCATTTTCATGCAGTTGGCATGGTTTGCAGGGCATGAAAAGACCAATATGCTCCTTTTAGTCTGAGCAGTTCGTTATGCTCTCCAGATTCCACTACTTGGCCTTTATCCAAAACGACGATGCGATCCGCATTCCGTATGGTAGAAAGTCGATGGGCAATTACAATGACCGTTCGGTTTTGCCGTAAGCGCTCAATAGCATCTTGTACAAAGTGCTCAGATTGAGAATCTAGCGCACTTGTAGCTTCATCCAGAATAAGAACTTCCGGGTCACGCAGAATAGCC
>JBAUTB010000090.1:0-33459 GCA_049582005.1 Gloeobacterales cyanobacterium
TGACATCGTGATTTGCCCTGATTCCAATAGGTAACGATGTCATTTTCTATTGCCGACTCCCAGGGAAGCTCGTTCACAGTCTCAGTTCTGGCTTTACAGTTCCAATCTCGTTGCGCATCTCGTGGGGTTGGCGAGTCCGTTGACGACTTCATGATTCTCTCAGAGGTTCAACTCCGATAACCTTCCAAGTCGTAATGTCGAGGTTGTTTGGGCACTATGCGTTTCTAGTCTCTGAGTTCCTTCCCCAGCATAGCTTTGTTTAAAAAGTAATGATTAGACACTAAGGGATCTGTACCCGCTGGCTCATTAATCCAAATAAGGCCATAAACCCAACCAGGACCCCTATCACTGCAATCGGAAAAGCGTCTGTGGTCTTTAGATGGATCATCAAAAATGGAAGGGGGAATATCAAAACGAACAGCAATCCATACAACGTATACCGAACCAAAGGGGAAATCCGAAACAATAGGGTCTCCGGTTCTTTGCCCTGACTATGGATCCCGCTTTCCTGAAGGTTCTGTTTCATAACCTACTTTTTGTATTCCTTCGCTAAGGGACTAAGTCCTATCCGCAGGGAGAAAGCGGAAATCCCCCAGTCCGCTAATCTATGCACTGAGTTCCCATTAAATTAAGTTTGCTATCTGCAGTTCAGGTAGTAACTGGCGATGGCAGAAATCCCCAAAATTTTCTTGAGGTTGTCTGGCTTGTTTGAAGTAACGCAGAACGGGCATGAGAACCTCCATGAGGTCATCTGCCTGGACCCGTTCTCGATAGAGTTGGTTCAGCCTCGTACCATGCAGGTCTCCTGCCAGATAGATGTCATAGGCATTCAACCCACTACCCACAAAACCGATATCACCCATATAAGGGCGCGCACAACCATTGGGGCAACCTGTCATGCGGATGGCAATCTTTTCTCCCTCCAAGCCCAGTTCTGCCAATCCCTTTTCCACCAAATCAATCAAGCCCGGTAAAAACCGTTCAGATTCTGTCAGGGCTAGGCCGCAAGTGGGTAGCGCCGGACAGGCCATGGCATAACGGCGGGCTGGAGAAATAGCTTCTACCGCCAAGACTCCATGTTCTAGCAACAAAGCATCGATAGCGGCCTTATCCTCTGGCTTGATACCCAAAAGCAGAATGTTGTGATTTGGCGTCAGGCGCAGGTTATACCCATAGGTCTGAACTATGGTGCGCAGGGCTGTTCTTAATCTGAGGGTTCCCTGGTCATGCACGCGACCATTTTCTACGGAAATCCCTAGGAACCACTGCCCGTCTCCCTGTTCATGCCAGCCGAGATAATCCTTAAACTGCCAAGCGGGGAGTTCCCGCCAAGAACCGAGCTTTTTACCGGCATAGGCCTCGACTTGCTGCCGGAACCAATCGATTCCTCGATCGTGAATGAGATACTTCATCCGTGCATGCTTGCGATTGTGGCGGTCTCCATAGTCTCGCTGAACCATGACTACAGCTTTGGTGAAATCTACAACCTCATCTACGTTGCAGAAGCCGAGATGATCAGCTTTGCGGGGGAACGTTTCCGGTGCTCCATGAGAGCGACCTAATCCACCACCGACCGTGAGGTTGAATCCAATATGCTGGCCTTTTTCATCAAAAATCAGGACCAAGCCTAGATCCTGGGTGTAAATATCAACGGAATTGTCTGTAGGAACAGTGACGGTAACCTTGAACTTACGAGGCATATAGGTTTTGCCATAGAGGGGCTCATCCTCTGGCTCTTCACTGGTGTAAACTTTTTGGCTACTTTCTTCATCTTCTAAAGACCAAACTTCCACGTACGCTTTAGTTTTTGGCAAAAGTTCATCACTAATAGATTGAGCATAGGCTTGGGCCAATTGGTAGGATTTGTGGGTAAAAGGAGCGGCTGGTCCCATAACATTGCGGCTAATATCCCCACAAGCTCCAAGCGTTGTGGCCAAGTGCGTCTTCACAGCTTGGATGACCGTTGGAAGGTCATGCTTGGCTACCCCATGAAGCTGAAAGCCCTGACGAGACGTTATGCGCATCGTACCAACCCCTACCTCATCAGCCAACCTATCCAGCGCTAGGTAGAGTGCCGCCGAACAATCTCCCGCAGGATTTTTTGTACGCACCATAAAGGAATAATTGGGTTCTAAGCCCTGCTGCTTGCGTTGTTTGCGCTCATCACGGTTATCTTGTTGGTAGATGCCGTGAAACTTAAGGACCACCTGATCGCCTTTATCAAAAGAAGGTGTATCTTGCTTAAGTTCCTCAACGATACTTCCCCTCAGATACTGGCTTTTCTCTTTAGTGATTTCGGCTTTGGATTGCTTGGAAGGCAGACTGACCATGGCGTTCTTTTACTGGAATTTATAAGCTTTACGGTCATGGTACCGTCAATCCCCAGTTTGTGGAGCGAGAATTAGTAGTTTCTTAAACAGCCCTCTTAAAGAGCCAGAACAAAAAATCCCTATGGACTAGGTACATTATTCAGAATAAGCTAGACCTCGACTAGAATTAGCCTACATGTCTTCCTCAGAGAACCACGGACAAAAATCTTCTGAAACATCAGCCTCAGATTCTCAGATTCTTGATGCTCGCATCATGGCAAGTCTTAGAGAATTACAAGCAGACGATGAGCCAAATTTTTTAATTGATATTATCGACACATTTTTGGAGGATGGTCCCAAGAGGCTAGAGGCTATCCAGAACGCAATTAGCCTTGGAGATTCTGAACAGCTACACCGCTTAGCCCATAGTTTTAAGGGGGCTAGTTCTAGCTTGGGAGCCTTATCGTTTTCCAAGGTGTGTGGTGCAATCGAAGAGGTAGGACGTTCTGGATCCATTGCGGAGGCCGAGCCTTTATTTTCTATTTTGCTCCAAGACTATGAAAAAGTTCGCGTAGCGCTTGTGCAAGAACGGGATAACTCCTAGCAATTTGTGCGTACAATGTCTTCTGCTAGAGCAGTTCTTCGGTGGTGAAGCTTCGTAACATAATCTTTCACTTAGCTCCGCTTCTAATCCCGATGGGGTAAGCTTTTATGCTTAAGAACCCTACCAACGCTCTGGTAGATTGCTTACTTAAAGTAAGCATGGTAAAGCCGCCCATTAAGCTAGAAGGTACGACGATGGTAAGTTCCGCTTCTGAAGTCCGCCCTGGGATGAAAGGGGAAATCAAGGACACGCTCCTAACGCCGAGATTCTATACCACTGATTTTCAAGAGATGGAATCGCTCGATATCAACGAGCAGGAACCAGAATTTAGAGCCGTTTTGCAAGAGTTTATCGCAGACTATAACCGCAACCATTTTGTGCGCGATAACCAATTTGAAAAGAGCTTTGAGCGCATTCGTGGAGAAGAACGGACCCTTTTTCTGGAGTTTTTAGAACGCTCTTGTACTGCAGAATTTTCTGGGTTTCTTCTTTATAAAGAAGTCGCCCGCCGCATCCGCGAAAGAAATCCTCTTTTGGCCGAATGTTTCAAGTTGATGAGTCGGGATGAAGCCCGTCATGCAGGTTTTCTCAATAAAGCAATGGCCGATTCTGGGATCTCTTTGGATCTATCTTTTCTAACGAAGGCAAAGAAATATACATTTTTCAAACCAAAATTTATCTTTTACGCTACCTACTTGTCAGAAAAGATTGGCTACTGGCGTTACATCCTCATTTTCCGCCAGCTCCAAAGTGACCCCAAATTTCGTATCCATCCCCTCTTTAACTACTTTGAAAACTGGTGTCAGGATGAAAGCCGTCATGGAGATTTTATGGGCCTGGTGCTCAATTCCCAGTCTCGTTGGCTGAATGGAACGATCAATCGCTTGTGGATTCGCTTTTTCTTGCTCTCTGTCTTTGTGACGATGTATCTCAATGACCAGAAACGCAGTGGTTTTTACAAAATGTTGGGTCTAGATGCAAAAGACTATGACCTACGCGTTATCGAAAAAACCAATCGAGATGCCTCTAAGGTTTTTCCGATCCTACTGGATGTAGCTCATCCTGAGTTTGTTCGGCTCCTGGACGTGTGTGTAGAGAACAACAAAAAGTTGGAAAGGAAGCAAAACTTGCTTGGTAAGTTGCCGCTTTACCTGTCAAATGGCTTAAACTTCCTCCGGTTGTATCTGATTCCGGCTAAAGAGTCCCTACCAAAAGGAACTGTCTGCTAACTAGTTCTTCAATGATGCGTGTTTTTTCTTATGGGGTCATCCTCTCAGTTTGTATCCTGGGAGGATGTTCTTTGGCTTTGAAACCTTCTACGGAAGTCAAAGAAATTCAAGCTTCTCTAGAAGACCAAGCGGTTCCTTCTGATAAAGCACAGAGGATTGCCCGTTCCTTTGAAACCATTCAACAAATTGGCACTCGTAATAAATTGTGTTTTGATTACACCCTTGGTTTTTCTAATCTTGAATTTTGTCCTTTACCTGGGAGTGTATCCAAAAAGATAGTCCCTAATTTTGACCCTATCTTGATAGAAGATTTAGAGAAATTGGGCGTTTCCGATGTCGGGAGAGCCCAACTTACGCAAGAGGTTGAAGTTATCGCTAAGGAGGCGAAAGCATTGAAAAACTTCTGCTTTGCAGGTCACTTCTTCAAGCCTGAAGCGCTAAAGACCTGCACTGATTACATAGTGGATTTTGATTAGATTATTACGCTCTCTCTTAATCTCTTAAGATGGCTACCCAGCGGTAGGAGCAACTGCCTGAGTATGGGCACTGAACCCTGATTGATTCAGGAGCGCGACGGTTGCCTCTGCATTCTTTACGCGGAATTGAGGTCCAAAGCGGACGAAGCGATGTTCTTCCCCATACCCAATTCGTGCAATTACAGGGACCAACCCAAGTTCTTCTTTCTTCTCCGGAGCTTGACTGCCAAGAAGTTCCCGCAAACGATGCTGAACTTGGATTTCTCTGGCTTGGTCTGAGGACAATTCTACCAAAATCATCCGGACGTGCTCAATCGGTTCAGCATCATTAAGAATTAACTGCAGTTGATCATCTTTACGGTCTACCTTCGCCCAAACCATTAGACGGGCATCTAGCTGGAAAACTTCACTCAAGCGTTCATAGGCTTTCGGAAAAAGTACTGCACTAGCACTTCCCGTCAGATCTTCTAACTGGAGAATGGCCATCCGGTCACCCTTTTTTGTGGTGACTACTTTCATTTCTGTCACCAAGACAATGGCACTAACAGATGCTTCCTCCCGATAATCAGACAGATCGATCAAGTTAATTGGAGCCAGAATTCTAGCTAATTGCCTGATTGATTTGAGGGGATGGTCAGAAACGTAAAAACCAAGCAGTTCCTTTTCCATCTTGAGCTTATCTTGGGGGGGTAAATCTTCTACAAGCGGCCCCTTGGGAGCACTATCAAAGACTTGTTCTGGCGTACTGGTTCCAGAGAGCAAACTATCAAAAAGATTAACTTGTCCAGAAGCCCGGTCCCTTGCCCGCCGAATAGACCACTCTAAAGTAAGCTCTAGGTCACAAAGCATTTGATTACGATTGGGATGAAGTGTATCTAGAGCTCCACAACGAATTAATGCTTCCAAGGCTCGCTTATTTACGACCCGACTATCAATACGGTCACACAGATCAGCAAGAGAGGCAAACGGACCATCTTGGTCACGTACTTTAAGCAAACTTGCTACGGCGGCGTCTCCCGCATTTTTGACAGCGGCCAAACCAAATAAGATAGTTTTCCCTTCAGGCGTAAAATCAGGACCAGAACGATTAATATCTGGAGGCAGTACATAAATCCCCATCCCTTGGCATGCCGCCAAATAGCGTTGGACTTTATCCTGATCTCCCCGAACAGAAGAAAGGAGGGCCGCTAAATACTCTACGGGGTAATGAGCTTTAAGATAGGCTGTTTGATAAGTAATCAGTCCATAAGCGGCAGAATGGGCTTTGTTAAAACAGTATTCGGCGAACATAACCATCTGTTCAAACAGATTAGTTGCCGTTTTTGCATGAACGCCATTACGGGTAGCTCCATCGACAAATTGCTCCCGATGTTTTTCCATTTCAGAAGATTTCTTCTTCCCCATTGCACGACGCAATAAGTCTGCTTGGCCCAGGGAATAGCCTCCCAAATCTTGAGCAATTTTCATGATTTGCTCCTGATAGAGAATGGTCCCATAGGTGTCTTTTAAAATAGGCTCCAAACTAGGGTCATCATATTGAATTTGCTGACGACCGTGTTTGCGGTTAATAAAGTCAGGAATCATCCCGGCATCCAAAGGGCCAGGGCGATACAGTGCCAAAATAGCAGAAATATCTTCAATATTGGAAGGACGCAAATCTTTTACAATCTGCTTCATTCCTGATGATTCTAACTGGAATATACCTTCCAAATCTCCCTTCGCCAAAAGCGCATAGGTCTTTTCATCATCCAAGGCTAAACTATCTAAATCAATGACTTCTTTGTTCTTAGCTTCGATAATTTCCAAAGCCCTTTGAATCATAGTCAGGTTTCGCAATCCCAAGAAGTCCATCTTCAACAGACCCAAGTCTGCAATGTCTTCCATATAGTATTGGGTGATGACTTGACCTTCATTATTTTTCTGTAAAGGCACAATCTCATCAAGAGGTTCACGGGAAATAACCACCCCTGCAGCATGTACGCCAAAAGTCTTGTTCGTATTTTCTAAGCGTTGAGCTAAATCCACCCATTTTTTAACTTTTGGGTCTTTATCATAGGCTTCTTTGAATTCTGGAGCAGGAGTATCCTCAGCAACCATTTTCTTAAGACTGGCAGGCTTCCCTCGAAAGACAGGTATCATCTTAGCCATGCGATCAGACTCGCTATAGGGAATTTCCATGACCCGCGCGACGTCTTTCAGGACTGCTTTAGAAGCCAATCGGTTAAAAGTGATGATCTGAGCGACGTGATCTTCTCCATAACGCTTGGTCACGTATTCAATGATTTCACCACGCCGTTCAATACAGAAATCCGTATCAATATCTGGCATGGACTTGCGTTCAGGATTCAGGAATCGCTCAAACAACAAGTTGTAGCGTACTGGGTCCATATTGGTAATGCGCAAGGCGTAGGCGACCAGAGAACCCGCAGCAGAACCTCTCCCTGGTCCGACCGGAATTCCATGATCTCTGGCATATTTGATGTAATCCCAAACCACTAGAAAATAGGTAGAAAATCCCATTTTTTGCATCATCTTCAGTTCGTATTTGAGCCGTTCTTCATAAGGCTCTTTTTCTTCTGGGCCTACAATTTTTATTTCTTTAAATCGTTCTCTCAATCCTTCCCAAGTTAATTCTTCCAGATAGGTTTCTGCAGTATGGCCTTGCGGGATTGGGAAGTCAGGCATCCGCATCCCACCGAGAAGTTCTTGGTCATACTTTTCTACTTTTTCGGCAATTTCTAAAGTGTTTTCAAGGGCTTCTTCTACAATTCCTAGAGGCAAATGATCCCGGAACATCTCCGTCATTTCTTTACGAGACTTTAGAAATTCCGTGCCTGTATAGCGCAGTCGATTCTCTTCTTCGATAGACTTGCCACTTTGAATACAGAGTAAGGCATCATGGGCATCCACATCATCCATGCAGGTGAAGTGGGAATCATTGGTGACAACTAACTTAATTTTATGTTTGCGGGCAATACGAACAATTTCCGGATTAACGGCTCGGTCTTCTCGATTACCATGGTCCTGGATTTCTAAGTAAAAATCATCCCCAAAGACTCTTCTATACCAAACAGCTACTTCATAGGCTTTATCAACTTTTCCTTGGAGAATCGCTTGGGGAATTTCCCCGCCTAAACAAGCAGAAGTAACGATTAGCCCTTCATGATATTGCTCTAATAATTCTTTGTTAATCCGAGGTTTATAATAAAACCCTTCTAGATGAGAAATCGTGACTAATTTGACGAGGTTTTTATATCCTTGGTAATTTTTGGCTAACAGAATTTGGTGATAACGGGGAAGACGGGCTTTCTTATCCCGCACATCTCCATTGATAACGTAGGCTTCTACCCCAACAATCGGCTTCATGCCAATGTTCCGACAGCGCTTGATCAGCTCGATTGCTCCATACATTACCCCATGGTCTGTAAGAGCAATAGCGGGCATGTCCAATTTTTTGGCTTGTTCTATCAGATCGGGCATCTGAGAAGCCCCATCCAATAGGGAATATTCGCTGTGGGTATGCAGGCTGACGTAACCCATATCTATCTATATCTAGTGTGAATTGGAATGGATTATAACGCGAGGGCACTGAGAAAAGCAGCGTTATACAGTCCAAAGATACATGAACAAGGACATTTGTTCATATAAAATTTGAAGAGCTTGTGAAAAATAGGGCTGAATTTACCCAGAGGTCCTTAAATTCATACGTTTTGCTATTATTACGGCCATAAGAGTTCTCTCAGTAGGCGTCCTGCAACTCATAAAAGTCTGGCGTGATGTAATCCTTACGCATCGGATAGCCTACCCAATCTTCCGGCATCAGAATGCGAATCAGGTTAGGGTGGCCTTCATAAATCACCCCGTACATATCGAAACTTTCCCGCTCTTGCCAGTCAGCGGTCCGCCAAATCCAGTAGACCGATGGCACCCGAGGATTATCGCGGGGAAGATAGACCTTGAGACGCACCTGCCGAACGTCTTTTGGATTCAAATTCATAATGTGGTAGACACTGACCAAGTCATCCCCAGGTCCTACGTCATAGGCACATTGGCAACGTAGATAGAGATAGCCCTGGTTATAGAGGGTATTGGCCACGGGGAGAAGGTCTGCAGCTTTGACCTTGATAATTTCGACCCCGAGATGGTCTGTTCCTTCAAATTCCACCGCATAGTTTTTAACTAGTAGCTCTTTTGTTACTGGACCCGCTTCCACGATCGCTGTGGCTTCTGGTGCCGTTTGCTCGGAAGCTTTTGCTTCTGTTTCGTCTACCACAGGTTATTTGACCTCTACGGATTCTTTCTCTTTTTCTTTGATTCCCATCAAGGCAGGCGGAATCGGAGTGCCAATCGCCGCTTCCAATTCCAAGGGAGGTGTATAGCGGGAAGGAGATTCTAGATAAACCCCCGTCAGGATTTCTGGAACCGCTTTCATTTCATGGGAAATCGAATAGTAGCGGTGGGTCTGTTTGATTTGGCTATAGCGCTCGCCCAGATCTTCGTTGCCCATCTTTTTACGCAACTTGATAATGGCATCAATAATCGCCTCAGGGCGGGGAGGACATCCAGGAATATAGACATCGACTGGGATGAGCTTGTCTACACCGCGTACGGTGGTATAGCTATCCGTAGAGAACATACCCCCCGTAATCGTGCAAGCACCCATCGCAATGACGTACTTGGGCTCAGGCATCTGCTCATAGAGCTTAACCAGAGCTGGAGCCATCTTCATAGTCACCGTTCCAGCAGTGATAATCAAATCTGCCTGCCGGGGAGTAGCCCGAGGTACTAACCCAAAGCGGTCAAAGTCAAAACGAGAACCGAGCAAACTGGCAAACTCGATAAAACAACAACTGGTTCCGTACAGCATCGGCCAGAGGCTCGACATCCGCGCCCAGTTGTATAGGTCATGCAGTGTAGTCAGGATAACGCTATTCGCCAGATCAGAGGTTACTTCCGGCTGTTTAGGAGGATTAACTAATTTGCTTACGTCCATTCCAATGCTCCTTTTCTCCAGGCATAGACAAGACCAACGACCAAAATGGCAATAAAGATGAGGGCTTCGATAAAGGCAAAAAGACCTAGTTTGCTAAAAGCAACCGCCCAAGGGTAGAGAAATACAGTTTCTACGTCGAAGACGACAAAGACGAGTGCAAACATGTAGTAGCGGATATTGAACTGAATCCAAGCACCCCCTCGCGGACCACGGGGCTCTACACCCGATTCATAGGTCGTCTCTCGGAAGGCCCCGCCTCCTTTTGGTCGGACAAAGTAAGAAGCCGTCAGAGCCAAAACAGGTACTAGACAAGAAATGAGCAAGAAGCCCAAGAGGTAGTCATAGCCTTGCAGGACCACAGAACATCCACATCAAGAAACGTTACATCTTCAGTATATCTGCGTTATGGTCTCTGTCATAGAACTCAGTGACTTTAATATCGGGATTTCAGGTATTGTCTGCACCTACTGATACCACAAGGAGTTTATCCAATAAGAATAAAGGGGGGGGCGCGGAATACCGCCCCCCCCTCGTGATTCTACAAATAAAGATAAATAAAGATTGAATTTGATTAGCAAAGCTGTTGAATTAGTTGCCCAGCTCCCAAACTTGGGCAGCTACTTTTCTCGGACGCTGAGATCCGAGGATGGGGGAGAGATATCCAGCGATCATCCAAGCCGCATCTTCGCTGGCTCCTTTGATAACATAACCACCGCGTCCCTTCGGCTCTAGGGTGCAGTCCATGTAGTAACAGAGGACGCCAAGGGAATCAGGCCATTGCTTGCCTTCCTGATAAAGTTTAAATTGACTCACCTCTAGAGAGCCTTGATATTCTGCGGTTGCGGTACGGGTAAACATAATCTTTATGGATGAATCACTGTCTCTTTAGTAAAACGCAGGACAGCCCAGGCTGATAACCGTGCCGCCACCTAAAATGAATAGTTTATATATCAGTAAATCCCTGGTGAATACCCTGAGATGAACCCCTCAATGACTCTTTCTGCCCGCCAAATCGCTTTGAATGCCTTACTCAAACTAGATTTTGCTGAAGGGGTTTACATCAGTGAGGTATTGGATCGACAACTCAAGCAAAGTCCTTTAAGGCATCAAGAACGAGGATTGGCTACGGAATTAGTGTATGGGGTGACACGTCAGAAACTCTTGCTGGACCACCTTATCGAGCAAGCCACCAACCGCACCGTGGAGCAACAGTCTCCGGTCTTATTGAATATCTTGCGTTTGGGCCTGTATCAACTACGGTTCCTATCCCATATTCCCGTTCAGGCGGTAGTTCATAGTGCGGTAGATCTGGCCAAAGAGAATAAGCTACAACGCTTAAGTACGGTGGTAAATGGCGTTCTCCGAAACTATCTACGCGAACGAGACGAACAGCAACAGCCCGACTTCGTCGATATCCCGGCTTTACCGGAAGACCCTAAAGCGAAACTCAGCATTCTCTATAGCTTTCCTCTGTGGATCGTGGATTTGTGGTGGCAGCAACTGGGTCCAGAAGGATGTTCCAACCTCCTCCGTTGGTTTAACCGTACTCCTCATCTCGATGTGCGGGTTAATGCCTTAAGGGCAGAACGCTCCCAGGTACAGCAAACATTGGCTGGCGTTGGGATTCGCTCCCAGGCTCTAGAAGGTTTACCTCAGGGTTTGAGACTCTTAGACAGTCCTGGGGCTATTGAAGCGTTGCCCGGTTATGGGAAAGGCTACTGGAGTATCCAAGATGGGGCAGCTCAGTGGGCAGTGATGGCCCTGGCTCCTCAGCCTGGTGAGCTTATCCTGGATCTCTGTGCAGCTCCAGGGGGTAAAACTACGTACATCGCCGAACAGATGAGTAATCAGGGCTCTGTCTATGCGTTTGACAAACATCGCTCCCGTTTGCGGCGGTTGGCGGAGAATGTCGAGCGATTGGGCATAACTACTGTATTCGTACAACCGGCTGTCGATATTCTGACCCATACAGAAACCAATATCATTCAAGCTGACCGAATCTTGGTAGATGCCCCCTGCTCTGGCCTCGGGACCCTGCACCGCCATCCCGATGCTCGATGGCGCAGGCAGCCCCAGCAACTCCCACAGACCGCAGAACTGCAAGGTCAAATTTTAGAAAAGGCGACTACCTGGATCAAACCAGGGGGCTTAGTGGTTTATAGCACCTGCACACTCAACGTTCAGGAAAATGAGCAAGTGGTGGCAGACTTTCTCAAGATTCACCCAGACTGGCAGTTAGAACCGATGGAGGAGGGACCCTTCCAAGGACAAGGGCAATGTACGATTTGGCCCCATGCGTGGGATTTGGATGGATTCTATATCGCTCGCCTGCGGGCACCCCATTAATCGCGGCTTGCCACGGTCACGACTGCAGGCTGTTGCATCAATTCCTCTTCGATCTGGGGCACTTTTCCATCTAAAAGAGTGCTTACGGTCATGTCCCCCATTACATTGATAGCGGTGCGACATCGGTCTAAGAACCAATCTACGGTCACCAAGAGGGCGATATACTCCGTAGGCAGACCCACGGAACTAAAGACCAGGGTCATGGTCACCAAGCCTGCCTCCGGAATCCCGGCAGCTCCTACGGAAGCAACAATGGAGGTGAGAATCACAATGACCTGTTGCTCAAGGGAAAGGTTTATGCCTAGAGCCTGAGCGATGAAAAGGGCCGCCATGGCTTCATAGAGAGCGGTGCCATCGTTATTAAAGTTGCTGCCCACCAGCGAGCCTAAGGATGCAGAGGATTCACGCAATCCCACTTTATCCTTCAAAACCCGAAAGGTGACGGGCATGGTGATGGTGGACGATGCTGTTGAAAAGGCGGTGATTAAAGCATCGGCGCCCCCAGCCAAAAATCTGCGGATACCCACCCAAGAGCCAAACTGGACCCGACTGAGATAGTAGCAAGCTTGGCAAAAGAGTGCGAGGAGGACTGCCAGAATGAAGGCTAACAGGGCTTGAAAGGGAGCAAAACCTTGGATGCCGACAGTTTTGGCTACAATCCCAAAGACCGCTATCGGCACGATGGCAATCAGCCAGGCCAGGATCTTCATCACCGTCTCTAACAAGGTAGTGATCACCTGTTCGATCGGCAAATAATCCGTCTTCCCTTCTTTGAGCTGTTGGGCTTTGATGCCACGCAGCGCAATACCAAAAGCCAGTGCCACCACAATCAGTTGAATGACATTGTTGTCCACTAGAGGTTGTACTACGGCCTTTGGAACGCTGTCTTGGAGAAGGCCCCAGGGATCTAAGGGTTTAGTGGCCGAAATCGCTGTCTGTGGGGGTGCTAGTTGGCCCCATTTCCCCGGCTGCACAATATTGGCCACGGTCAAGCCGATCAAAATTGCTACCAGCGTATTGGTAAATAGCAACAAGGCCAGGCGACGACCAGACTTTTCGGGGAGTTCTGCGGTCAAAAAGACATGGAGAACAGCGAGCAAAATGAGGGGGGTCGCCAACGCTTTAAGGGCCTTGAGGATCAGGGTACAGGGAATGGCTAGATTATTGAGCAAACTGGCATTCTCAGGACTGGGCTGTCCTCCCCCCAGTAGAGTCCCTACGCCAACTCCCAGGAGTAAGGCTATAAAGATCTGTATATACAGGGGAATGCGCTTAAAGAGAGCAGGCATAAATTTGGTCCCCGAAAACCCTTAGCTTTTCAGTTTATACGTCAATTCAAAGGTGGGTATGCTAGGGGCTGGTGCCTTGGGATGGAGTGCTGCCCCTATGTCTGTTCTCTACGTCGCAATCACTAACCACGGATTTGGTCATGCTACTCGGCTGGCTGCAGTTGTAGCCGTCATTCAGAAGCTTTATCCAAGCATTCAAATTATTGTGGCAACCAGTGCTCCTCGCTGGTTATTGGAATCCTATATCCCAGGAAATTTTGTCTATCATCCCTGTGCTCTAGATGTTGGAGTCGTCCAAAGTGACAGTTTGACGATGGATAAGGCCACGACCCTCGCTCAACTAAGGCAAATTCGTGCCCAAACGAGTGCACGAGTAGCCGCTGAAGCTGATTTTATCCGGCAGCATCAGGTGGGTCTGATTCTAGCGGATATTCCGCCCTTGGCAACGCTTGTAGCCGAAGCGGCTGGAATTCCTTGCTGGATGAGCAGTAATTTTGGTTGGGATTTTATCTATCGGGATTGGGGTGGGGAATTTGTAGAAATGGCCGATTGGATAGGTGATTGCTTCAGTCGTTGTGACCAGTTATTCCGGCTTCCTTTCTATGAGTCGATGAGCCGTTTCCCGGTGATTACCGATGTGGGTCTGACGGGTGGCACCCCTCGTTATGATGTGCAGGAGCTTAAGGATAAGTTTGGCCTCTGTGTGGAGCGTGACCGCACCGTTTTATTGACCTTTGGGGGGCTTGGGCTTGACCAGATTCCCTACGGAAATCTCATTCATTTTCCTGATTGGCAATTTATCATCTTCGACCCGAAAGCGCCTGACCTGCCTAATGTGGTGAAGATAAACCGGAACTTGTATCCCCATCGGCCTGTGGATTTCATGCCTCTATGTGGGCGCATCGTCTCGAAGCCGGGGTATGGAACTTTTGCGGAAGCCTGTCGGGTAGGGGTACCAATTGTTTCGGTGACCAGGGATAATTTTGCAGAAGCGGCTGTCCTGATAGAAGGGATTCAGAACTATGCTCAGCATCAGGTGCTCACGCCCGATGAGCTGATGCAAGGCAACTGGGATTTTCTCCATCAAACCCCTCAGCTTCCCCGTCAGAGCCAACCCCTGGCGCTAGATGGGAATGAAGTAATCGCGCATGCCGTAGGCCAGTACTTTCAAGCTAAATAGGAGGGTTTATGCTGATCCAAAAACTCAAACTATGCACTGAATTTACGGCCGGGGATAACACCACACTTCGGGAGTTATTACATCCTGACAAACAATCCCTGGATTTGCGATACAGTTTGGCTCATGCCACTGTTGGCAGAGGGGAGACTTCTACCCCCCATGCCCTAAAAACTTCTGAGGTCTATTACATTCTTCAAGGCTTTGGGGAAATATATATAGATGCCGAAATGCAGGAGGTAGAAGCAGGAGATGCGGTCTATATACCGCCTGGGGCTAAACAATTTATCCGCAACTTAGGAACAGAACCCCTAGTCTTTCTATGTATTGTTGATCCTGCTTGGCGTTTGGAAGATGAAATCATCTTTACAGAATGAGATAAGCACTTCCCTAATACCCCATCCCCAGGATTCATCGCTACATGATTATCCTGACAAGGAGCAAAAAATTCCTGTCTGCTCTCCACGATCGAAATGTCTCTACATTGCGTAAGGTTGAGTGACGCTTTTGTGAGCGTGATCCCATAATTACCCAAATTACCCATGCTTTCAAAACTCACACTTTGAGGAGTGGAGTCGATGGACCAATTTTTATGGACAATTAACTAACAGCCATGCAGCCAATAGCCAAAGACTTTTACAGTGTTTTAGGCATTCCTCCTGGCACCAGTAAAGAGGATATAAGACAGGCCTACTGGCGTCTAGCGCGCCAATATCATCCGGATATGAATGCTGACCCTCACTCCAGAGATCGGTTTGAAGAGATTCATCAGGCCTATACCATCCTTTCCGATGACGAGGCCCGTTTCATCTATCAATTCTATTGCGAGATAGCGGAGGAAGATGACCGCAGGGACTTGGGTGATCCTGACGGGTATCAAGATGCCCCGTTGTCCTGGTGGCAGCGACATACCTCAACGTTAGGCCTAGGTTTGGCTGCAACGTGCGTATTGGCAGCCTATGGCTTAGTGCTCTATATGCCGCACGTTCAGCGCAGAGTAGAGACCATATCCTCTGTTACAGTTCCACCGCCTTTAGGGGCTACTTCTGGCCAACCCGTGCGTCCTTCGAAAACGGAAGCTACCCCTATCTCTGAGGTAAAGGCAGCAGATCCCTTGATGTTAGAAACTCCGGCACGAGCTTATGAGATACTTGCCTACCATGCCCTGATTGTTGGTGACCTCACCCAGTTTAAGAATGCTATAGACTTGGCTCACCGAGCAGACGCTTCCTTCAACAAGCTCAATTCTTTGATTCTCTCTTACCAGCAATTACAGTCCAAGCAGGTCACGCCAGAAAACATGTTGCAATCTTTGCGTCGTCAGGTCCTCCGCGAGAATGCTGCACGGCTTACGCCTTCCCAACTTGAGTCCTTGAAACTACGTGTTCAGAACCAGCAAAGTCTAGAGAATTCTTAAGGGGTCCACATCTACATTGAGGCGGACACTGGGATGCCCTGCAAATAAAGCCAGTGCTTTGGCTATTTGTTCATAGCCTTGGAGACCCTGTGTGTTTTTGAGTAGCAGCTGCCACCGATATTGGTTTTTGACTTTCTCGATGGTGCAGGGGGCGGGGCCTAGCTGTTCTAGGCTAGGAGTTTGCAGTCGTAGATGTGCTGCTAAGGAATCTGCGCAGTCAATCACCGCTACTTCCAGACTCCCCTGGAAATGAATACACACCAACTGGACAAAGGGTGGATAACCGAAGGTCCGACGTTCTTCTAACTCTTGCTGAATGAAGGGTTCATAGGCATGGCTTTGAACGGCATGAATCACTGGGTGATCGGGACTATAGGTTTGCAGAATAACTCTGCCCGGTTTGTCTCCGCGACCAGCCCGACCGGCCACTTGGGTCAGTGTTTGGAAGGCCCTTTCTGAGGCTCGGAAGTCCGGCAGGTTCAAAATGCCATCGGCTACCAGAATGCCGACCAAAGTGACTTCGGGTAGGTCTAGACCCTTCGTCAGCATTTGGGTGCCTATCAGGATTTGTGCTTCCCCCCGCTGGAACTGGTCAATAATCCGCCGATGGGAACCTTTGCGGGTAGTAGTATCGCGGTCATAGCGGAGAGAAGCTAGTGCGGGGAAGAGCCGAGTGAGGTCTTCTTCAATACGCTGAGTACCGGAGCCAAAGTATTTGAGATAGGGAGAACGACACACAGGGCATTGCTCGGGCTGGGAGGCACTGTGATTACAGTAGTGGCAACGCAGCCGTTCCCCTGCTTGATGATAGGTAAGGGAGACAGCACAGTGGGGACAGGTGATCGCATAGCCACAACTGCGACACATGACAAAGGTGCTATAGCCTCTACGATTCAGGAAAAGAATTCCCTGTTCTCCACTTGTTTGCAGTTCTGATAGGGTGTGCTGGAGTAGGCGGCTAAACGGACTAAAATTCCCGTCTGCTAATTCTTCGCGCATATCGACCACGTCCACCACGGGCATGGGACGCCCTTCTACCCGGTTAGGTAACGCACAGTAGGTGGAACCAGAGGGTCGATGCTGGGCAAAGGTCTCTATGGCTGGAGTTGCTGAACCTAAGATAAGAGGAATTCTTTCAAGATGGGAGCGCCATTGGGCCACCGTCCGGGCATGGTAGCAAGGCTGGGGTTGATCCTGCTTATAGGAGCCATCGTGTTCTTCATCGAGAATAATTAAGCCTAGGTTTTGGAGGGGCGCGAACACTGCAGAACGGGTGCCAACGATGACTTGGGGTTCAGCAGTGAGCATCTGTCTCCAAGTGTCATAACGCTCTCCATCGGATAGGGCTGAATGATAAACTCGGACTCTGCCAGGGAAACGGGCTTCAAAGCGGTCGGTGAGTTGGGGCGTCAAACCAATTTCTGGAACCAAGACTAAGGCTGAGTGTCCCTCTTTTAAAACAGGTGCGATCGTCTGGAGATAAACCTCGGTTTTCCCGGAGCCGGTAACTCCATGGAGCAAGGCTTGTAGATTGGTTGACGGTTTTTCAAAAAGAGTCTGGATGCGCTCTAGAGCTTGCTGTTGATGAACTGTTAAGGTCTTTGGCTGATCTGGCTGAACCCCGATTCCTCCCAAAAAACGGAGCACTTCCCGGTCTTCTAAGGTGACCCGACCGAGCTTAGCCAAGGCTTTGAGGGTGCCTGTAGTGGTTCGTGCTTTGACCAGCGCTTCCTGGACGGGGATGCTCCCTCCCAGCGCTTCTAGGACTTGCAGGACTTCCCGTTGGCGGGCTGTTAAACCTTCTAGTTGGGCATGGACGAGGGTGACGAACTTCTGGTGTTTGGGTTTGGCTGCGTTTGTTTCTAGAAAAAAGCTTTCTACCCAGCCCAGTTTTTGCAGTTCGCGCAATCCTGCTGCGGCTTGCGGCACTTTGCGCTGTAGGGCGAGCATGGCTAAATCGGGTGATTGTTCTAGGACGGCTAAAACGGCACGGGCTTTTGGACTGAAGGGTGGCGCGAAGAGGGCGGCTTGGTGGGTGGGACGTTTTTCAACGGGAATGAGGCGAACACGTCGCTGGCTGCGGGTTAAGACTCCTGGAGGGAGTACCGTCTCTAGAACTTTGGAGAGGGGCGTCAGGTAATAATCTGCAACTTTAATGAGTAGATTCCAATAACCTTCTGGAAAAAAAGCAGGGCTGATCAGTTCTAAGACCTCACGGATTTTATCGATTTCACCGTCAGCTTCTCGGATACGGGTGCAGAATCCATGCACCACTCTCGGGCCAAAGGGCACAGCGACCACTGCTCCTACCGCAAGGAGCATCGTTTCTGGTACGCGATAGGTATAGGTTCTATTACCCGCTATCGGGAGGTCCACCAGGACATCAATCAGCATCGGTTTGTGTAGACTAAGAGGCGATTGTACCCCACGGGTAATTGCAGAATTATTGATCACATCAACGGGCCAGCGCTTCGATACTATCCAGAATCAGTTTTTTCAGAGCGTGTAGGTCCGTTACCTTGACTAGGTAACTAGACGACGAAGTGTCAGAAGTCCAAATAATTCTTCCACGTTCTTCGAGCGGATTTTCAAGAAAGGCTGTGACTTTGAACGGTTCTGTTTCAAAGGATATCTGTCCCAAGAACAGAGCAACCGCAATAATATCATGACAGTAAATGCCGTTAAATCCATCTACTTGCTGGTGGAAGCGACTGTAGAACTCAATACAGTGCTTGACTATTGCAGCCATTGGCGTATCACCATAGATGAATTCATCCAACAAAAATTCTAGGGCTTCGGTCAAGTCTAGACTGACTACATAGGTTTTCAGCCTCCACTGCAAGAACTCGTAAAAAGCGGCAGGGTCTTGATAGACATTAAATTCTGCATAGGCATTGATATTGCCTGGAGTGCGGAAGGTTCCACCCATCACCCAGACTTCTTGAATCTGTTCTCGCAGGCGCGGATACGTAGCAAAGAACTGATAGGCATCCGAGAGCGGTGATAGGACAAGCACCCTTAGTGGAGATCTAAGCTCTCGTAGTGCCTGCGCCAGATTTTCTAAGCGGCCTAACACCTTATGCCCTCCAGGGGGCACTGGAAGCTCTGCTAGGCCATTTTCGCCATGGACCGCTGCTGCCGTCTGTGGAGGGGCCTCGGATACAAAACCCCCAGACCCCAGATAGCCTTTTAGTAGTGGCGCCTTCAAGAGGGACAGGAGATACTGTAAGTTGTCTCCTACGTGTTCCAAAGACACATTGCCGGCAGAAGCGACTATATAGGATTCTTGGTCATGACCGTTGGCCTTTGCATAGTGACTGAGCGCCAAAAAATCATCAATGCCTGGGTCGGTAAATATTAGGTCCGTCATAGTATTAAAAGCATATGCCCTCCAACAAACAAGCCAGCCTACCAATTCCGAAAGAACAGCGACCGATCAATGAGTATCAGGAACTCTGTGATTCGTTCTTTTTCCGTTGGGCCACCATAGAGCCCCGGCGGTATATCGTCGGTTTGGTAGCGGTGTGGAGTGGAGCTTGGCTTATTGCGGGACCAGTGGCTGCTTTTAGCTTTGAACCTACCACTGCTCCTCTTTTGTTTTTTTTGGCCGGAGCCGCAGGAGCGGGCTTAGTACTCTCTCTGGTGATGGCCCGTCTTTACTTGGGCTGGTTTTATGTATATGACCGTTTAGTCAGTGCCAGGGTTAGCTATGAGGAAACGGGCTGGCATGATGGCAGTTATTGGAAAAAACCAGCAGAGGAATTAGCAAAAGACCGCTTGCTGGTCCAATATCGGGTCTTCCCCGTGATCCGTAGGCTTAGACGTACGCTCGCAGTAGTCGCCGTTTTAGGATGCCTTGATGCAGTGGCTTGGTGGTGGTTACTTTAGGCATGAGCGTGATTGGATGGACTCGTCTGTAGCTCTTGCATTTCTTGCATGGGGCAGAGGTTGCAGGCAGGAGGAGCCAAAACCACATTGCGCGGGGTCGGGATTGGGTCTGAGCAACGCACACAATAGTCAAATTCGAACCGTGAATGAATCAGCTGAGCAAATGAGTGGGCATCGCCTTCAATGTAGAGATTGAGGAATTCTCCGCTACTAATGAGCCGCTCAATAAAATTGTTGAACTCATCGGTATAGTTTCCCCGCCCGTCATAAACCGAAAGCGAGAAAGCAAGGGTTTTACCCTTCTCACTGATCAAACATCGACCTCGATTGACATGATGAGCAATGTAGTGCTTCAGGTCATAAAAACTAGCCACGGTGGATGCCTTTTTGTATTCATAAATCAAGCTTATCTCGCAGAAGAGAGGCACATGGCTAACGATATGAAAAGACCAGATGCTTAATATAGCTATATAAAACAGCTTAAAGGGTAATGAACTTATGTATGGCGACCGCCACACCATCTTCTTCTACGCCAGGAGCAATCCAGTCTGCTTGTTCTTGAACCCTGATTGGGCCACTCTTCATGGCTATTCCTAAACCCGCATATTCAATCATTTCTAAATCATTAAAATTGTCCCCAATGCAAATTACTTCATCTGCAGTAATTTCTAATATTTTTTCTGCCAAAAATTTGACGGCATTTCCTTTACTTGCACTAGGGTGCGCTACTTCGACGAAAAAATCAGTAGAACGAGTGAGATAAAGCGCTTCTGGTTGGTATTTTTCCTTGAGTAAGGCCAAAATTTCATCCATAATCTTGGCATTTTTGCCCACTGCCAAAATTTTGGTTGGTTCTGCCGTCAAAACTTGGAATAGATCGGAAACCACTACAGGTTCTACCCCCGAACGTTTGGCATAGGCCACCGTCTCTGGAGAAAGGCTCCCTACATAGAGAGAATCGTTTAGATATACATGGAGGGAAACGTCCATCTGTGCAAGGAAAGAGAGGACTTCCAAGGCATCCTCTAAGGGGACGGGCTCATGAAGATAGACCCGATTGTCTTTGGGGTCCTTGATCAAAGCACCTTGATAGCTGATGAGCGGTAGGGGCGACTCTAGCAAGCGATGAAATCTGAGGGCCGAGCGATACATCCTTCCCGTGGCAAGGGCGAGTTTAACCCCCGCTTGCTGTGCCTTGTTTAAGGCTTCTACTACAGGAGGCGTCGGGTTAGCGGTATCACCCAGTATGGTTCCATCGATGTCTACCACCAAAAGCTTATAGTCCACGGGGTTTTCTTCCTGAAGGTCTGCCTAGAAGAGCCTAACTCAGGTTTGTGCGTGCCGATAAGTAGGATCCGTCCCATACTTATCCGGTTATTGGCCCCCACTGTCCCTACTCACTTTTTGATTTAGGAACTTATAGTCCTTTGACACACGTCTAGTCCTTCTGACGCACGTCCTCCCTTCTAGCCTTATAGAGGCTTCTGGTAGGCTGTTATGCGTTGCTTTCTCCCGCTTTCGTTAATTTCTTTGTATGTGGATATGTAGCCGTGAACACTTACAGCACGAACCTTGTTAAGCTAAATTGTCAAGTCAAATTTAATTTGAATTACTCTTGTAGTATCTTCTCAAGCAGAGTGTTAACTGTTACTGAGCAGGTTGGAGCCTGAAATAACAGTGCTGCTATGGCAGAGGTTCTCTCTATTAGCTTATTTGGTTGCAGATGGCGGACTGTATCCGCTAGATCTGCAGGCCCTCTTGGTCTATGGCCAAGGGTTTTATACTTCGTCCATCGCCTTGCCCTCGAGGTAGAGGGATAGCGTAAGGATTTAAGAGGCAAGACTGGGGTAGTTTTCGGTAAAGCAGGAAGGTGAAGATGAAGACGAATAAGAACAATTGGGCCTTGACCTACAAAATTGGAGTAACCTTTGCTGTTGCTTTTATCGTTCCTGTCCTAATTTGTTCAGCATTTCTAGGGATAATTATCTCTACGTTGCCTAAAGACTCCGAACCGATGAATTTTGCTAATCTGCTGTTCCAAGTTAGCGGCTTCTGTATCTCGGTGTTTGGTGTCTCTTTGTTGGTGTTGTATATTTTTCTGCGGCAGGAGCTACTTCTGCCCGTGCGGAGAATTGCTTATCAAGTCCAGCAAATGAGCCGAGGCATCACTAACCAGGAAATTCAGGCTCCTTATGGTGGTGAATTGGGTGTTCTAGTATCTAGTTTTAATCGGATGAAACGCGCGTTGCAGCGGGAAGAATCCAAACAAATTCGTGGGGGAAACACACCCTGATAAATCATGGTGTATACAGGTTTTAATATAAGTTTTTTGTCTCCTCCCTAATCACGGATTTTTCTTATGACGATGCCACAGCCTACTAAATTGAAATGTCGCACCTGTGGCTTCGATGGTAATCCCACCGATGCCAAACGCTGTATGGTTTGTGACGAGCGGCTTGGAAAAACTTCTGCTTTGGACTTTTTGGTATCCCCTTTAGGGATTTTTGGGGCTATTGGGCTTGTCGCGTTAGGGATATTCGGCTGGAGTAGCTTTTCTAGCCTAGGGACCAATGCTGACCGACCGACTGTGGCTGCGGGCACAGTCCAACTTACTGGCAGTGCGGACAGTTGGGCTGGCTATTTCTGGCTTCGGCAGGGAGCGGATCCCCAAAGTGTCTTCGGTAAGCTTCTTCAAAGTAATGGTCTTTCCTTGAAATATGAGGATGAGCCAGATCAGGCTAAGCGCGCGCAGAAGATGTCTGTAGGTCTTTATGATGTCGCTATGACAACGGCTGACCAAGTCTTGACCAACCCGTTTGGGGGCAATATCGTCGCGATGGTCGATGTCTCGGCGGGTGGAGATGCGGTGGTATTGCGCAAAGGGCTGAGTTCCCTTGATGACATCAAACCCGATATGAAGGTCGCCTATGCCCGTGCGACTCCGAGCGAGACCCTCTTGCGCACCCTGGCGCTGCGCTTTGAAGCAGTTGACCTCAAGCGGCTGAAAGCGGTAGAAGTGACGGTGGCCGATGAGGCGTGGGCATTGCTTAAAGAAGGAAAAGTCGACGTTGCTGTTGTCTGGCAGCCGTTTACGGGCCTTGCTCGACGCGAGGGATTTGCTATACCCCTGACCAGTGCCGATGCCAAAAACGTCATTCTCGATGTACTGCTTGCTTCCAAGAAAATGGATCCCGTGATCGTACAAAAGTTTGTCTCATCCTACTGTCAGGCCGTGCAATACTACGTCAGCCGGCCTAATGAACTGCGGAAGGCTGTTGGCGTAGACAGTAAAGTCTCAGGGCAAGAATTGGCTGAACTATCTCAGGGTATCAACTTCGTTCCCTGTGAAGAATCCAATAATATTTGGTTCCAGGGGGGCTTATTTGAACAGCGCAAACTTGTCATCGCGGAAATTGTCAGAGCGAATGGTAAACAAGAACTGCTGGATCCACAGCCGCTTTTGGTCTACACAAAAGCCGATGAGCAAAGACGAGGGGCCATTGCTTCGCTCGATCCAAGTCTGGTTGCCCCCGTTAAAACATCACAGAAACCCAATCAGTTCGCTCCCTTACCGACCAAGGAAGCAACAGCGCGTCCTGTCGTCGGTTCTTTGCGGATTGACAAAATTAATTTTGCTACCAATTCTGCTAGCCTCACCCCAGCAAGTGTGCAGGTTCTAGAGCGTTTCCGTTCGACCCTAGATGATTTTCCAGGGCTCAGGGTTCTGGTGGCTGGGCACACTTCTAGCTTCGGTGACCCTAAGGCAAATCAGATTCTTTCTCAAGCCAGAGCCAATGCAGTGGTCAACTTTTTTGTATCCAAAGGCTATCCCCGTGGCCGCTTCAATGCTATTGGTTATGGTTCTAGCAAACCTTTGCCTAAAACTCCGCCCAGTTCTTCTGTGAACCAGCGCACAGAGATCAAATTGATTCGATGATACAGGGTCATCTCCTTCACCCTGCGCCAAGTACCCGCAAGGCTAAGTCTACAGAGGTGATCGAGCTGAGCTTCTGTATCTTTTGAATGGCCTCATTAAAGCGTTTGGTTTGAACCTGATGGATGATAATGACCAGTTCAGCAAGCTGATCCGGTCCGTGCACTGCTTTCTGAACAATCGATTCCAAGCTGACGGACGAATCCCCAAAAGCTTGTCCCAATTGACCAATGACTCCAGGATGGTCTTTGGCTTTTAGACGGCAGTAGAAGCGGGTCTCCACATCATCAATGGGCAGGAGCGGATAGGTGGCGGTGAAACCCCCGTCCATAGGACTATCGGGGACGCTCAAAATATTGATCAGGTCCGATACGACGGCACTGGCTGTAGGACCTGCCCCTGCTCCAGGACCGTAGAACATAATCTGTCCTAAGGGGTCCGCCTCTATCAGTACAGCATTGAAGGCGTTATCCACCTTGCTTAAAGGATGGATATAAGGGACTAGGGCTGGATGGACCCGTAAATCTAAAAGTCCTTCCTTAGTGCGGTTTGCTACAGCCACCAATTTGATCGCATAGCCTAATTCAGCAGCATAGCGAATATCTACATCGGTGACACCCGTGATCCCCTTGCGCGGAATAGAATCTAGGGGAACCAACTGGTTACGGAAAATGATGCTTGCCAGAATGGCTAGTTTTTCCTGGGCATCATAACCTTCTACATCCGCAGCAGGATTAGCTTCGGCATAGCCCAACTGTTGGGCCTCTGCCAGCACAGAAGCGTAGGAGCGTCCCTCCTGAGTCATTTTGGTCAGGATATAGTTGGTGGTGCCATTGACAATGCCCAACAATGAAGAAACTCGATTAGCCCCTAGACATTGATGGAGGGGCTGAATAAGGGGAATGCCACCGCCTACGGCGGCCTCATAGCGCAGATGTACCCCCTGACTTTGGGCTAAGGCTAAGAGTTCTGTGCCATGGCGGGCCATGAGAGCTTTATTGGCAGTGACCACATGTTTGCCTGCTTTTAAGGCGGCTCGGATTAGCTTTAGGGGAATATCTACAGTGCCCACTACCTCAATGACCACTTCCACACTTGGGTTCTGTACGAGTGCGAAGCTATCTTCTGTCAACAGCGCGGGAGCAATTTTTGAATTAGGGCGGGGTTTGGTTTTGGAACTCACCCCGACCCCAACCAAATTAACTTCCTTCAAAAGAGGGTCTCGGCCTTCGGGGTCCTGAAGAATATTGACTACCCCAGAGCCAACCGTGCCCAAGCCCAGCAGCGCGACATTCACCACAATGAAACCTACGAATGGGGATTAATTAACTGGACGGGTAGTCCGTTGGACATTGCTAGCCAATCCTAGTTTCTCTAAGATCCAAATTACCCAAAAGGTTATATCTATCTCCCACCACATTACTCCAGCCTGAGCAGAGCGTGCTTGCGCATGGTGGTTGTTGTGCCAGCCTTCACCATAGGTCAGGAGCGCCACCCACCAAAGATTCTTGGAATGGTCTTTGCACTTGAAGTTCTCATAGCCCCAAATATGGGTCGCAGAATTCACCAGCCAGGTGGTGTGCCAAACGAAGATGATGCGCATGAATATGCCCCACACCACAAAAGACCATCCGCCCATCGCATAGAGCAAAAACCCGAAAGCGATAGTAGGCAGAAGGAAGTAGCGGTCTAGGAAACGATGAACGGGGTCTTTGGCCAAATCGGGGACATTGCGAGAATAGTTTTCAAAGCCGTCCCATTCGGGATAGGAGTAAAGCATCCAGCCCATGTGCGCCCACAGAAAGCCTTGATTGGAATCGTGGGGATCTTTGCCTGTATCAGAGTAGGCGTGGTGGCGGCGGTGCCAGGAAGCCCAAAAAATGGGGCCTCCTTCCAGATTAAGGGTGCCGATGAAGGCCAATAAATATTCGAGGGGTTTAGGAACAGTGAAACTTCGGTGGGTGAGAAGCCGATGATAAGCCAAGGTGACGCCCAAGCAACCACAAAACCAGTGGAGAAATAACATTAGGCCCAGAGCAGACCAAGAAAAAGTAAAGGGGGCGAAAAGAGCACCTACGTGGATAAGGAGAAAAAAGCCAGCAGTTACCCAATTAAACGAACGCTCAGGGGTCCCTAAAGTTGCTTGCGTCACACGATCTCTCAAAACATACTGTAACGATTTTTTCACAAACTGTGGGATCTGATGCATATTTCGCTTTCTTAACTTCAACACGCCCTATCCCAATGGCTTGGTGTGCGATGGATATAATGGGCTCAACCTGCGGATTGGATATGTATCAGCCCGTGCACTACAACCCCATTTTCGGCCCTGAGATTCGCTGCCCCCACTGCCGCCAGAATATTCAGGCGCTTACCCTGACCGATACCTACCTATGCCCACGGCATGGCGCTTTTGAAGCAGACCCCAGTACCGAGCGCCTGGTCCATCTTCAATCCGAGCGGTCCTGGCGGCTCTGGAAGGGGGAATGGTATCGCCAGCACACGCATCCTGATGGCATTCGCTTTGAAATTCATGAAGAGCTAGACCGTTTACATACCCAGGGGTATCGCGCTATCAAACTGATCATTGCTCGTCGCTATCGGGATCTAATCTGGTCTTATTTAGAGCGGGCTGGCGGGTGGCGCAAAGAGGAAAGTGGTTATCGTCTCTATGGCCTGCCCGTCGAATTTAGTCCGGAAGAGGACGAGGAACCGTTGGACTCGAAAGCGCCCTTGCCAGAAAAGGAACATTCTCCCTGGAATGTGATTAACTTCGAACTAGAGAAAGAACCCGGTCCTCCCCTACGCTATCCTTATTTCCGATTATTTGGCTAATTCATGAGTAATTCGGAAAATTACCCAGGCGAAGTTTTTTGGGATACCGCTGATTTCGACTCAGGGATCCGGGCCCTTGTCCCTCACTACGACGAGATGCTCCATGCCCTTGTACAGGCAGTTCCTGCCGATTCTCGGCAAATCTTGGAGTTGGGCTGTGGCACAGGAGAACTGACAGTCAAAATCCTCCAGCATTGCCCTAACGCTCAAGTCTATGCGGTCGATTACTCGTCAAGGATGCTTCGCTTTGCCCGGCATAAGTTAGAGCACTTAGGATTGGCTGAACGGATTTCTTTGATAGAAGCAGATTTTGGAAACTGGGCTGAGAATGGATTGATCGCGGAGGTAGCAAGTCCCTTAGATGCTTGTATCTCTTCCCTAGCGATTCACCATCTTCGAGATGAACTGAAATTGAAATTGTTTGAACGGATTCACGATTGTCTTGATCAAAATGGTTGTTTTTGGAATGCCGACCCTGTTTTATCGGAAACAGAAGCCCTGGCAGCGGTCTATGAAGAGGCCCGGACTGCATGGACCGCTCAGCAGCCCATCGCCCTAGAAGAAATTCGGGCCAAGATGAACCGAGGCACCACCCATGGCCATTCCAGCCATGATCACTTGGCTACGCTCTCCATGTACCTGGATTGCCTGTCCAAAGCGCAATTCAGCCCGGTCGATATTTTGTGGAAATATTACGGCTTTGCTGTTTTTGGAGGCTATCGGTCCTAAGAGCTCTATTCCGTCAAAGGGGCCATTCCCTAGAAACGATGTCAAGATGAAAAAAGCATTGGAAATATTATGACTATCCTCGTTGTCGGTGCCACAGGCAATACCGGGCGTCAAATCGTGCAAAAGCTTCAGGAATCAGGCCAAAAAGGGATCAAGGTACTGGTGCGTTCTCGTGACAAAGTCCAGCAAACCTTCGGAGCGACTACAGACCTGGAAATTTTCGAGGGGGATGTCCTAAAAAAAGATTCTCTCGCCCCCGCCCTTTCGGGTACAAAAACCGTTTTCTGCGCCACAGGGACCCGCTCAGGTTTCGGCAATAATGGAGCGCAGCAAGTGGACTATGAGGGCACGGTCAATCTCATTGACCAAGCGCGCCAGGCAGGAGTTGAGCACTTTATATTGGTTTCCTCGCTATGCGTTTCTCGGATTCTCCATCCCCTGAATCTGTTTGGGGGTGTGTTGTATTGGAAGAAAAAAGCAGAAGAGCATTTGATTCGCAGTGGACTCGCGTTTACGATCGTTCGCCCTGGCGGTTTACGGGATGGCGCGGGGGGTATGGAAATTGTCATGAGTCCAGCAGATACCCTGTTTGAAGGGACTATTGACCGCGGCGATGTAGCACGGGTCTGCGTGGAGGCCTTCCAAACGACCGACGCTCAGGACAAAATTGTCGAAATTGTTAGCGGTCCCGGTCAAAGTCAAGGATCCTTGGCTTTGTTATTCAAACACTTACCTGTAGCCCGTGTACGGGTACCGGTCTAAAGAGAAAATCTGCCTAAAGGTTATAGATTAGAATGGATACCTGAATGTGGTTCTTGGACAAAGAGTATCCTCTCTTGAGGGAAGAACTTTTCCTCCAAGCTGCTTATTTGGTCAAAACACTATCTGCGCAACCGCTACCCTGGCACATATGTCTTTATATTTAGGCCAATTGGTGTACACACGCTTCCCTACCGATGGGTATAAGGTCCTCACAAGTGCTGAGGTGCCCCCAGAAGTACGTCTTGCCTTTACACAGCGTGCGACCCGATATTGGGATAACTATGAGCCTCTGGAGCATGGCTATCGCTGTGCCTATGTACACCAAGTTGCTCGAGAGGCCACGATATTTGGGTGGTTCTATAACGATGGGGCCGATGAGTTAGGCCGTAGCTTCATTCCTTATTTCATCTGCTATTACCTCCCTGGACGCTTACAGCTGGCCCAGCTGCAAAATATTTTTACCCTGCTGCATAAGGGACCCTTAAAACTTATTGATCGGCAAGCCCCTCCAGAAGTGCTGGAGACCCTGGATCCTCCAGACCTATGGAGTTATCAGGCTGTGCGTATCGGGGTTACGGTGCCTGCTAGAACTTGTGAAGAAAGTTACCGTGCGCTTTATCGTGGGGAAATGATCGACCTATTCATTGCTGGGAACGAGGCTGATAAGCTCCTCAAGTCGCAGCAGAAGCAAGAAGTCGTTGCTATCGTTCCTACGATGAAATCTCGGAAGCCTCGGAAGCGGCGCATTGACAGGGTTTGGCAAATCATTCAATTGATTATTCAGGACACCCAAGACTGGTTTAGGAAGTTGGTAAGGTCCTGGGAAATGTAAGTCTTGCGCCCTGCGAAGGAACGTCTTGAATCATGAGCGCGTCTTTTATATTCTAAAAAGAAAGCTTTTTCTTGAAACTTATGCATACTAATTAGTTATGTCATTAATTTTGGGCCAGCTTATTTACACGAGCTTTCCAAAGGGAGAGCTGAAAGTACTGACGAGTGAAGATGTCTCTTCAGACGTTCGAGACGCATTTATTGAGCGTGTGAGTGAATACTGGGCGGCTAAAGGCCCTTCAACACCGGGGTATCATTGCGTTTACCTACACCAAATCACGCGCCAGAAAACACTATTCGGTTGGCTTTACAACGATGACATCGATGATGAAGAGCGCAGTCATTGCCCATATTTTATTGGCTATTACCTGACAGGACGTTTGAATTCAGCCAAACTCAAAAATATTTTTGCCCTATTAGAACAAGGTCCATCCAATGATGTAGACCGACAGAATCCACCGAAGTATTTAGAGCCTGTGGTTGCTCCAGATCTATGGAATTATCAATCGGCTCGTATTGGGGTGGCAATTCCTGTACAGGTTTATGAGCGGAGTCTTTGTGTACTTGAAAAGGGACAATTAATAGATTTCTTTGTCCCTCATCCAAAGGCTTTAGCTTCACAGGCAGAAGCCAATCCTCTATTCCAAGGACAGCCCTTAGAGTCTCTTGCTGGTGGGGCGACTTTGAGTCTTCAGAATAATTCTCTTTGGAATCTTCCCTGGAAGACTCTGTTGGGTGTTGCGGCTGTTTGTGTGGCCGTTATTACCTTGAGTTTATCGTTTATTTTTTCCACAGCTTCCACCTTGAATTTGCCCGAAGGAAAGGATACCCTCCTTACGCTTGGTCGTGATCCACAGATCGCTGCTTTAGCCTCCGATCCTAGGGCTCGTTTGTCGCCTGAACCCATCACAGGCCAATCCTTAGAAGCGGCAAGACAGATAGTCGCACAAGTTGAACAGCCCCTCCATGAGCCCTCCATGAATCAAAGCACCCAGGAACTTGCTCAAAGTGTAGAGGCTCGGGCCAAAGAGCGGCTAGAAAAGCCCCCCGCGCCTGTGGGAACGAATGCTCCAAAACTTAGCAAGAAATTGGTAGCCGCTTTCCGGAAAGAAAATCCTCCGTTATCTTCTCAAGCAAAAGCTCGTTTGAAGGCCAAGTCCAAGTTGAAATCAACGCAGGTGATATCTAAGCGTTCTCCAAGTCAGAGCCTGGGGTCGAAGCCAGCTTCAGAAACTTCCTCTATCGTCATGATTGATCGTTCACAGGAAGTGCCCTTGAGGAGAAAGGAGCCCGTTGTCACCCCAGCTACCCGGTCTAAAGCCTATACTTCATCATCATTTTCTTCATCTGTGGATTGTTATGGTCCGCAGGCCAAACGGAGCTACCAGTGCCGAAATCGTAAAAACTAGAATCATCACAAAAATCAAAGGCCTGGGAAATGCCCAAGCCCTTGCTGATTATGGACAAGTGACGGCTACTTAACTTCGCGACCTTCCATAGGCAGGAGACGGTCAGGAGATTCTGGGTCAAAAGGCTGAACTCCCGTGAACTTGAGGCGGGCCGGACTGGGGTTGCTCCCAATCTTGCGGGGGACATAACCCACGGGTTCACGACCAGGATTGGATTTTTCGGAAGGTACTCCGTCTTTGGGGAAGATCAGCTCGTACTCATCATTGGGGTACTGACGGTAAATTTTAGCATCACGAATCTTAAAGTTGGATACCAGTTGGCGATGCAGGGCGTGGCACTGCTCTTTGCGGGCCAGATAGAGCACATTGGTGCCTGCTACCATCGTCGCTGCGCCTCCTGTAGGCAACTCAAAAACCTGCTCTTCTTTGCTATTCCAGACTATGAAATATTTTTCTTCAGTCTCGGCAGCCCGGAGTAATCCTCCGGTACTCCCACCGAAGATAGGGGTGCTGCCGTTAAAGGGCAATGCCTTGGCTTGGGTCATGGGTCCAACCTCGATGACAAGATCTCTGTATGTATCGTACGGCGGTGTAGCCTGGCGGAAAGCTTTGTTAATGCTTGTTTACAAAAGCAGTTAAAACCCTAAATATTTGGTTGTAAGAAGTAACGCACACTGGTCACACGCTTCCCCGTGTAAAGAGGAATGCCGAACGACCAAGAGTGAAGTTTGGTTAAGGCTGGGGGCTTTTCGCTGAATACAAGTCTTGCAGTATCTTGTACAGAAGCGTTTGTTTTTGGTGGACATCCTCATAGAGTCCCAGCAGATTTTGTATTCGTTGTTGGTGATGCTCTTGGCGGGACGTAAATAAATTTGGATTCCAGCCAAAATAGCTGTCTTCGTAGAAGTCGATTAAATAGCGGCTCGTCAGCTCCAGGATAATGAGCTGAATCCCTTGTGGGATATAGGCCACTTCTGCAAAATCTAGGACAATACCGCTGGCAAAATAACCCTCTAAAGCACTCTCAAAAATAGGTATATTAAATTGATTGGCCTCTTGCCCAGAGGTGCCCCAAGACCGTAATGCATCTCCCCACTCAATAGCTAAAGGCGCATACATCAAGGTATCTAAATCAATTAAGCCTGTGGGTTTTCCTTGGTCATTAAAAAGTAAATTACTACTTTTTAAGTCTCCATGAATCAGCCACGTTGGCATATCTTTGGGGAGGAATAGGGGTGGGATGGCTTCTGCGATCTGTTCTATCTGGTGCTGATGTTCTATGGTGACCTCGAATCGATGAGGGAGCGCACATAGGTCCTGCAAAATCTTAGGGGTGTCGTGAAAGCCTTCGTAGTGATAGGCAAATTGATGCTTGAAGTTTCGGAGCAGATAATGAAATTTCCCGATTAGTTGTCCTGCTTGGTAGGCATAGCCCACGGAAGGGAATTTGGCCCAGGATCTGCCTTCCAACGCAGTCATCATACGCCACAAGCGCCCTTTCCCTGGGACTACCCAAGCTCCTTGCAAGGACTTGATGAATAGAGGGACGGGGAATTGATATTGATGTAGATACTCTGTAATCAGGGCACTATCCTGTACCGTTTCAGCCGTAAAGACTGTATTTAAAGCTTGAAGAATATAGCGCTGCTGGGGCGTTTCTACCCCATAGGTCTGATTGACCAACCCATCAGAACAGGAACAGATAGCAGAAATTTCGATATGCTGCCCCAAAAAGGCAGAAGCTACCGATATTAGTTCTTCTGGACTCAGGATTTCTTGTTCCATCATGCAGCCACAGTACCAAAACAAAAGAATAGGAACATAGCAGTCAGCCCTAAAAAGCCGAAGCTAACCCATGATGGACTGTTGTTCTTGTAGTCTGTAATGCCCATAATGTCTGCATTTTTGCCTACAGGAGGACACTATGCTAGGTGCGCTACGGCTAAAGTCCAGAATAGGCTCTTATCATGATTAATAGTGACAATAAACGGTACAATCTAGCTTTTTCCTCTGTATTGCGCTAAATCGTATAGATTTTCAGATATTTATGAAAATTTAAATTGAATATTTTTTTTATTTTGATACTGCTGATACTTCCGATGTAGGTTTTGGGCACTTATAAACAAGTTCTTCATCTCTGTAGCAGAGAAAATATTACTTGTCATGAAAAATTTGCCCTTTTCTTGCGATTTTTGTGTGAAGACTCCTGATTTTCTTCCGCTTAAACTCTCTCTGTCGTCTTATCTTATTCCAGCTCTGCATGGCAAGATACCGAATTCTTTCCGTAGAAATACAGCCCGCTCCGTCCTGGCCAGCCTCGCTCTTTTCTCTTTGTCCTGTCTCCCTACCCACGCTCAAACGTCGTCTTCCTATGAGGCAGAGAACGCTGTGCTTGGTGGTGGTGCTACTACCATTGCTAACTCAGGAGCTACTGATGGCAAAGATGTTACTAGCTTATTTGGTAAAAACAGGGGTGCTTATGTGCAGTTTAGTAACATTGATGGTAACTATACTTCAGCGGTATTCAGATACACGGCAGGACCAGTTACCTGGACTACTGTAGTAGCACCTCCTACTATTGGTCTTTACATCAACGGAGTTCGCACTCAAACTATCAAACTTCCAAATACTAGCAGTTGGGGCACGTTTGCTAACTCTGTTTCAATTCCTTTGAAATTGTCCTCTGGTAAAGCTAACACCATCAAACTTCAGATAGATGCTGGGGATTCTGGCTATGCTGATATCGATACACTAACGCTATCCACAACAACAACTTCATCTCCATCTCCAGCCCCAAAACCTACGCCAGCCCCAAAACCTACGCCAGCGCCCACACCTACACCAGCGCCCACACCTGCTCCAACTTCAACGACGGGAACGCTCTCCTTTACTCAAGCTCAATACGAAGCGGCTATTGCTTTTGATATATCGGGAGAAAATGGCAAGCTAGCGTCTAATCCCAATGGTCCAAGCTTAGGATACCCCTGTGGAGTACCTAATAGTTATGAGTGGAAGTGGGGAGGCCCTGGAGACGGTACCACCAACGTAGCAGACGCTGTAGCTGGGAGAGGTCAGCAATTAGCTGGAGCTGGCTATAACCAGGCATATAACGCATGCCCTGGGCCTAATACTCGTAAATCTATGGCCAATGCTCGAATCGAGTTTACTGACATGATTGTGGATTACTACTCAATTAGCCTAAATAAATGGGTTAGAGCTGTAAAACAGCCT
>JBAUTB010000091.1:0-5355 GCA_049582005.1 Gloeobacterales cyanobacterium
ATGGCCACTTGGATGGACTGGATTTTAGGTTGGGGACTCTTCTTGTTGGATGCTTTAGTGCAGGCTCTTGCGCAAGCACCTGGAGCTACTGTCAATGTGGGCACCCTGGCCACGGGTCAAATGCTGCTGCTGTATGCTTTATTGGCGCTGGTGCATCTCCCTTTGTCCGTTTCTGTATGGTTCTCTGTGACGGCGGCTGGTTGCATTCTATTCATCCCGACACTCTGCCCCAGGCCAGAGCAGCTCGTGCTCTTCCAAGGCACGGAAGCAGGAATTATTCGGATTCAAGGTCAAACCTGGCTAGTAGATCCAGGAACTCCACAAACCGTAGAGCGTTATCTATTGCCCTATTTCCAACGGCAAGGGATCAATCACCTGAACGGGGTCCTGGTTTTAGATGACCACGCAGAACAGGTCAGTGGCCTTCCGACCCTCCTCAAACACATCGGAACAGACCAAGTCGTGGACTTGGGACCTCAAAAAGTCACGGAAGACTATGCCGCTGCTTTGGTTTACCTACTCAATCAAGGCATCTCGTACCGAAAACTAGAACAGCCCTTAGCCCTATCAGAGGGCCTGTTTCTTGCTCAACCTTCGCCGGGGTTAGTCACCTGGAGCCATTCTCAATCCCCTAACGCCTCAGCTAGTTCTGTGGTGTGGGCCTTAGGAGATAAGATACCTTCCCCCATGCTTGAACCGTACCGTCTTCTGGTGTTTAACCATTCAAAGCTCGGTGCTGACACCCTGGAAGTGCTTGCTGAACGTAAACAACCCTTTTACTGGACCGAGGTAGAAGGAGATTACTCTGTTCTTCTCCGTGGGGAACAGGAGAATCTTCTTACGATCACCAGGTAAAGCATTTATAGCTTTTTGGTGGCAATCCCAATTCTATTGGGCACATTAAGATTAGTTCATGCGCTCTAGAAAAAATCCTATTCCAGGACCATTTTGGCTTCCTGGAATTCCAAAGGATGACTGGTGGCTTCGTACTGAGTCAGGTAAGGGGGAGTTCAGTATGGAAAAATCACAAAGTTCCAAAAATTTATTGGGGAAAATTCGTGGTCTCTTCTCTCTAGAAGAACGACTGACGGTGAATCCTAGGAGTTCTATTCTCCGTAGCGCTCCTCCCCAATCACTCCAACCTAATAGCCACCCACCGCAGCAGGAATTCTGGAAGCCAACAATTACCGGACGACTCCAGCCAGATTTGCAGGAGTTGGTTATTTACTTTAACGTTCTCCGTTCTGAAAGCCGTGCCTACAAAACCCAGCAGATGATTCAACGGGCTGGAGGAAAAGCAGAAGTCTTGCGCCTGGTCGGCTGGGAATTTTATCAACCCCATGTGACGATAACCGTCAAGGCTACGGACACAGGGAATTGGAAATGTCAGCAGCACGAAGCGGCGGGGAAACGAGAGCCTTATGGATATGTTGTCATGTCCTCTGTTTTTAGGGTTGGCTTGGTTAACTCTTTGACCATTCCCCATAGACAGCTCAAAAATCATTCTCTGCGCTTCCAGTTAGATGACCGTTCTCAATGGACCCGGATTAACTAATTTCTGAAAGAGATGGGGCATACTTGGGCAGATAGTTCGCCAGTCCGTGGCAAGATCTACCCTAGTCCCTCTATATCTACGCTAATCTTATGGATCGATCCCAGGCACAGGAACGCATTCAAACCCTCCGTCCACTCCTAGCCGAATGGGGTTATGCCTACTATGTGCTGGATGATCCCAAAGTTTCTGACGCGGTCTATGACCAGCATTATCAAGAACTGAAAGCTCTAGAGGCACAATTTCCTGATTTAATCACCCCTGATTCTCCGACCCAGCGCGTAGGAGACCGTCCCTTAGAAAACTTTTCTACGGTCACCCATCGGATTCCCCTGTATTCCCTAGAAAACGCTTTTAGCAACGAGGACCTGAAAGCCTGGGAAGAGCGACTGATTAAACTTGCAGGCGATAACCTAGAGTTTGTCTGCGAGCTAAAGATTGATGGCTCTGCCAATGCCCTTAGCTATCGGGACGGGCTTTTAGTCCAAGGAGCAACGCGGGGAGATGGGGTGCAAGGGGAAGAAATCACCCAGAACTTGCGCACCATTCATGCGATTCCCCTCAAGCTTCAGGGGACCAACATCCCACCGGAACTGGAAGTGCGGGGAGAAGTGTTTTTGCCCAGGGAAGAATTTGCCCGCATCAATCAGGAGCGTCTAGCGGCGGGGGAAAAACTCTTTGCAAATCCTCGTAATGCCTGTGCTGGAACGCTCCGACAACTTGATTCACGGGTAGTCGCAGCCCGCAAACTAGACTTTTTTGCCTATACTGCCCACTTTTCCCAGGCCACTACGCAGTGGGAAGTCCTCAAACAATTAGAAGCCTTTGGATTTGGGGTCAATCCCAATAGCAAACTGTGTAAGAACCTGAAAGAAGTCCATGCCTTCTGTGACTATTGGGCCGAAGCCCGTCATCAGCTTCCCTATGAAACCGATGGGGTCGTCATCAAAGTCAACGCTCTTAGCACCCAAGAAGAGCTAGGGTTTACCCGTAAATTTCCCCGCTGGGCGATTGCCTTCAAATACCCTCCTGAAGAAGCGTCCACCATCGTCCGCTCTATTGAAATCCAGGTGGGGCGCACAGGAGCACTCACGCCTGTGGCCGAATTGCAACCAGTCTTAATCTCTGGTAGTACAGTCAGTCGCGCGACGCTCCACAATCAGGACAGAATTCAGGAATTAGACGTGCGGGTAGGAGACACAGTGATTGTCCGCAAAGCGGGTGAAATCATTCCAGAAATTCTGCGGGTGATCCTAGAATTACGTCCTGAAGGCACGGTCGCTTATGCATTCCCTCACACCTGTCCCGAATGCCAAACGCCTGTGGTCCGCATGCCAGGAGAGGCCGTTACCCGTTGTCCGAATCCCCAGTGTCCCGCATCGATTCGAGGCCACCTGATTCATTGGTGTGATGCCCTCGATATCGAAGGAATGGGCGATAAATTGATAGCTCAATTGGTTGCTATCCAAGCCGTGCAATCGATAGCGGATATCTACACCCTTGATGTACTGCAACTCCAAAAATTGGAACGCATGGGCGAAAAATCTGCCGCCAAGATCATAGAACAAATTCAACATTCTATAGAACAACCTTGGAGCCGTGTTTTGTACGGTTTGGGAATTCGTCATATTGGCGCTAGCGTGTCGGCAGAATTGGCCAGAGCGTTCCCTAGTGCTGAAAGTCTGTCTCAGGCTACTCCCGAAGCCATCAATAATCTATATGGATTTGGAGAAGAAACAGCCCAAGCCGTCGTAACTTGGTTCCAAGCCCCAGAGAACAAAGCTTTACTGGAGCGTCTGCACAGCTATGGATTTTCTCTCGCCAATCAAAACAAGCAACAGCCTGCGAGTGCTGTATTGGCGGGCAAGACTTTTGTCTTTACAGGGACCCTGCCCAACCTTTCGAGAGAGGAATGCACCGCGCTCATCGAATCCCATGGCGGCAAAGTAACGAGCTCCGTCAGTAGCCGCACTAGTTATCTCGTTGCGGGAGAAAAAGCAGGGTCTAAGCTAACCAAGGCAGAACAATTGGGGGTTCCTATACTGACAGAAGATCAACTTCATACACTACTCACAGTTCCCTCATAAATGCTGTGCTAGGCCAGGGAATACTCGTATAAGAAATCAGTCTGAAACGAGACTCCCGTGCCCACTTTTCGTATTAATGTAGATAGTTCAGTTCCTCCTTCTGCCCAACTATACGAACAGGTGAGTTTTGCTATCGCTTCACGACAGCTCCCCCCAGGCTCTAAATTACCCAGCGTGCGGCAACTGGCGATGCAAACGAATCTGCATCGCAACACGATCAGCAAAGTTTATACCCATTTAGAGAAGTCAGGGCTGGTGGAAGCCCGTGCCGGTTCAGGGGTCTATGTTCTCAATCCGGAAACTCTCAACCTGTCTATGCATTCCACCATAAAACAGCTGATCCAAGGCAGTGTAGATGCTGTTTTAGCTCAAGGCTATTCCCTAGAGCAAGTTACCGCTATGTTTGTGCGAGAACTGGAACTGCGCAGCCATCGTGGAGCTCAGATTATCGTTACTTCCCCAGACAAAGGACTCCTTGGGGTGGTAGTTCAAGAATTAAAAAAAGCGTTGGATCTTCCCATACTCGGTCTCCCCATAGATGAACTAGCAGAGCATTTGAAGCACCATCCTGCGGCTACAGTGGTCACGGACCGCTATTGCATTTCTCAAGTCCAAGAAGCATTAGAGGGATTGGAAGTTTCTGTTTTGCCAATTGATATCAATACGTATAGTGAAGAAATTGCGTTAGTAGAACAGTTGCGTTCTGGAAGCTGTTTAGGAATTATTAGCCTCAGCCGGAGTATACTTTACGGAGCTAGCATTTTAACTCAAAGTATGCGTGGAGAAGAGCTAATTGTGCTTACCGCACATCCAGAAGATGAAACAGAAGTACCCGCAATTTTGCAATCCACCGATCTGTTGATTCTAGATGAAGGCAGCTTTGGAATTTTAGAACATCGAATCAAAAAAGCTAGAATTTCTCGTATCCGCCCCCTAGGCGTACACGTAGCAGAAAACCATACGACCCTAGAATCAATCACGGCCCTCAAAAAGGCGATCGGAAGAACCTAAAAAGCCCCGCATATAGCAGCGGGGCTTTTTAAATACTTTCCCTGGCATCTGGCTATCCTCCCAGGGGGCTACCCCCCAAGTACTTTCGCTGCTACTGCGTTTAACGTCCGAGTTCGGGATGGATCGGCGTGGTTCCACAGCGCATAAACACCAGGAAAACTTGCTAGGTTTTCCGTTGGGAGCAGATCCCAACAGAACCCTGAAGGCTGCATAGTGAATGTTGTGTTGTCAAGTGACAGATGGACAAGCCATCGGCCTATTAGTACGCCTCGGCTGCATGCATTACTGCACTTCCACCTGGCGCCTATCAAACGGGTCGTCTTCCCGTGGCCTCAAGGGAGCACTCATCTTAAGGTGGGCTTCCCACTTAGATGCTTTCAGCGGTTATCCACTCCGTACATGGCTACCCTGCGTTTACCGTTGGCACGATAACAGGTACACCAGAGGTACGTCCCTCCCGGTCCTCTCGTACTAAGGAGAGATCCTTTCAATGCTCCTACGCCTACACCGGATATGGACCGAACTGTCTCACGACGTTCTGAACCCAGCTCACGTGCCGCTTTAATGGGCGAACAGCCCAACCCTTGGGACGTACTACCGCCCCAGGTTGCGACGAGCCGACATCGAGGTGCCAAACCTCCCCGTCGATGTGAACTCTTGGGGGAGATCAGCCTGTTATCCCTAGAGTAACTTTTATCCGTTGAG
>JBAUTB010000092.1:0-1674 GCA_049582005.1 Gloeobacterales cyanobacterium
TATCTGGACTTTGCGAGGAATCATAGTCAGCGTGAGAAGTTGTTTAGCATTGCGGCTATTGCCTGGAATTTAGCGCTCATACCTGAGAGTGAACGGCGGCAGATGATTGACCAGGTAATCGAGCAGGTTATGAGGGGGAATGACCCGCTGGCTCGACAGGATACACAGGAGATCATGGATGGACTGATTGCCCGAAAACAGACACTTTTTGCTGACAACAAGCGATTTATCATCGAGTTTCACCTGCAAGATATAGGCAAGGAATTCCATCTCTCCGTGGCCTCGACGTTAATGAATCCGCCAGGTTCGGAATAGTAATCTTATAGATGTGATTGAGTTTGCTCTCTTGGTAGAAGAGGGTTAGAGAGATTGTTTTACAATGGTGCCGAGTTCTGCAATTGAGAGAAGTCGCAATGGCAAAAGTTTTTACGGGTAGGGTGGTCATTCCAGGGGACAAAATGGCTGAGTACTTCGAGGCGCTCCAACAGGCAGAAGCCGACCGAGCCCCTTTTCGTGAATCCCTGGAACAACTGAATCAGGAATTTGTTGAGTTTTTAGCGGCGCAATACGTCCCTAAAACGGTGCGGAAGCATACGGGGATCGTAGATTTGTTCATCCACTTTATTTGTGGCTACACCGATGTGGAGAAAATTGAAGACATCACGAAAGGGATGGTGAATAGTCATTTCCGCAGTTGGTACAAGCGCAAGGTGATGGACTCTGCAACTGAAAGTGACTTACGGGTGGCGCTGAGGAAGTTTTTTCAATTCCTTGCTACGGAGAAAGGAATGGTCCATCAGAAAGTATTGGATGCTCTGAAATAGGAGGATGACTAAGATAAGGATAGCGATGGGGTCCGAGTGATTGTTACCGCAGCAAAGAGCAGATAGAGGTCGCCCACGGTTTGCTCTCCTGCTAGCTATAAGGCAAGAGAGCAAACCGGACAAAATAAATAACGGTTTGAAGAATTCTAGAGAAAGCTCCTAGATCCCCAAACAACGACCAGGGAACCCAGAAGCAAAGCCCCAGGCCAATGGCCGTGGCTCGGATGGTTCCCCGTGAACCTGTAGGGCAATAGGCATATTTTTCGGTTTGAGCAGAGGGCAAAAACATCAAGGTGCTTATGGGAGGAAGGCCGCTGAGGAGCCTGGGGGAAGTCTTTCTAACCGGGCATCAAAAAGTTCAAAAGCTCAGACTTTTGGACCACATGGACCCCGTTTACGGGCTGCTTGACCTGAACTGTAGCCGAAGAAAAGCAAATTACCGGAGTGACCCACTTGAGGTCGTCTGCGTCCCGCACGAGGACGGCCCAAAATCTAGGCGCTATTCGGTTAGCTTGCCTGCTTGCGGGTAGATTTTGCTTCTATGGTTAGTTTTAATCCCAGGCTATCTAAGATGGCTCGAACGTTAGCTAGCTGGGGGTTTCCTTGGGCGGAGAGCAGTGTATAAAGCCCTTGGCGATTGAGCTGAGTTTGCCGGGCTAGTTCAGACATGCCCATAGCTGCCTGCACTACGTCGCGGAGGGCGAGGAGAAAGACTTCTTCATTACCATCTTCATAGGCGGCTGAGAGGTAGGCTGCGACATGCTCAGGATCTTCGAGGCGTTTAAATAGTCCTTCCTTGTAGCTTCTACTGTTAGCCATCGTTCTTACTCCTATAGTGTTTCCAATAGAT
>JBAUTB010000093.1:0-15162 GCA_049582005.1 Gloeobacterales cyanobacterium
CATGACAAACTTACCCCTCTCCTGTCATGAGTATTCCTTTACTGTGACTTTTTTCAGTAGCAGAAGGGGGTTCAACGTTTATCGCAACTTTTTCGCCCACCTAATTTCAGGGTTTTCACGGACTAAAAGGTTAATTTTTATGAGTTTATCTTGATGATAGAGCAAGGTGCTTTTATTTAGTCGTCCCTGAAAAATCGGATATTGGGCTCAAGCCTGAGGTTGTAGCTTGAGCAGCGGAGCAGAACAGAAAAAGCGGTAGAGTTTGCGCAGATTGAATCCGCAACCCGATAGCAAAGCATTCATCCGGTCCCCTAGCGGACCGCGCAGAAAATTGCGCTGCATCCGATGTTCCTGCTTGCTATGGCCAATGACCGGTTCAATGGCACTACGCCGTCTGAGTAAGCGTTTGCGTTTGCTATCCAGGTTGCGTCGGCCTGTCGTGAAAACCTCCACATCCGAGGGATGATGCGCGGTTCCGCGAAACCCTTTGTCCACAAAGGCCTGGGTTGGTCTAACAGCAGTGAGTTGTTCCACTTGCGTGAGCGCTGGGCAGAGGGTTGTGCCATCGTAGGGATTGCCATGCTTGGCATCGATGCCCACTATCCAGTTGCTTTGATTAGTCGTGACCACCACGACTTTGCAGCCGAATTCGTAGGGCTTGTGGACTTTGCCCTTGGCAATACACTCCACTTCTGGCGCATGCATACTGTAGAGTTTTCCAGACTGATGGCGCTGTTGCTGATGAATTCGCTTAGCACGCTCCAGGAGAACCCGAAAGGCTTCTGGCACCTGCTCTAGTTTCCGTTCCAGGTCGCGGATGACCCGCCCCAAGTACGTCTTCAGCTTGCGTGTCTGTTTTTGGGCGCGCTGTCCTTGGCGCGCCGCAGCATAGCGACTTTGCTGAAATAACGCTCGTTTGCCCAAGCGCACGTAGCTTTGACGCAGTTTGACCTGAGAGGTGCGCGCTAAGCGAACCAGCGCTCGTCGGGCTTTGTCATACAATCGTGCATCCGTCGGAAAGGCGATGGCCTTCTCCTGCACGGTTGTATCCACGTTCACGGTTTTAATCTCCTTGGATTTGAGCGCTTGTTGTTGGGTGGCCGCACGCAATACTTGCTTGAGCAGTTTCTCTACGCCCTCAGGACCAACCCGTTGTCGCCATTTGACCAGACTGGTCGGATGACAGGGCAACTCGTGTTGAAAAGATTCTTCTCCACAAAAGTATTGCCAGTAGGGATTTTCGACCCATTTACTGACGACGGTTTCATCACTCTCGTCGTACAACGCCTTCAAGTAATGCAGTCCGACCATCAAGCGAAC
The DNA here is from genome assembly GCA_049582005.1 of Gloeobacterales cyanobacterium. Taxonomy (GTDB): domain Bacteria; phylum Cyanobacteriota; class Cyanobacteriia; order Gloeobacterales; family PMM-0068; genus Sivonenia. The sequence goes on from JBAUTB010000093.1 coordinate 1,321, forward strand.
AGGCAAACTTGGTCGTCCGGCTTCCCCGCTGGGAACAGGGCCAAATTGTTGCTCAAAGTATTGCCAGTCGATGGACTCAGTGAGCTTGACCAAGGGATGTTGCAGATTCAGTTGATGAGCTAAAAACAGCCCATCCCTTCTAGAAGTCTCAGGCTGATTGGGCGTTGGGGGAGTACTCATTTCACCAGCTTTAGCCCTTGAAGCCGATATTTCTGGTAATTTTATCTCAGCTTTTTTTGCCTGAAACCCCTTTCCTGGTTATATCTGGATATTTTTTCAGGGACGACTAACTAGAATAAATACACAGCCCGCACAGTCCCTACAAACAACGAAGGATTACCATTGATATTTCCTGGTTGGGAAATAAATAGCAGATCCGGCGTGATTGTCATCCGGTCATTTACCCGGAAACTATAGTAAGCTTCGATATCTGTCTCTGTGCCATTATTCAAAAGAGGCAAAAAGTAATTCCCGCTAATCGATGTCCTCGTTGAACGTGGCGGTTGCCCCACCGAAATACCGCCAATATTACCCTGTGCAAAGAGGTCTGGGAAAGAAAAGCCGAACTGCCAAGTAGTGGCATCAAAATTAAACGTATCTTTGTTGCTACCATTAAGACCGACCCCATTACCTGTGAACTGTAAAGTACTGGAACCAAAGCCATAGCGACCAAAAATAGCTACATTCGGACTAATTGCCCACTCCGCATTCACTCCAAAATTGTTACTTTGCAGATTATCGCTAGCTGCAAAAACAGGAAAGTTCCCACCCCCAATAGAAGGAAATAGAGGACGGTCTCCTGCAACCCCTGCTAGAAAATTCCGAATAAAGCGGGAATACTGCAAGCGAATCGCAGAAGTTTGAGAAGGTAAGAATTCAAGTTCAGTAGCGAGTGTTGTACTACCTCCTGTAATCCCAGCATTACCATATCCAAAAGAAGAACCCCCATCTGCTGCAATATAAGATGCTCTCCAAAAAAATTGAGGAGAAATATTCCAATCAAAACCAAAGCCAGGTCCTGCAAAACCAATGTCCTGGTTAACAAAAGCTCCAGTAGTAGCATTGATAATTGGTAGCGCAACCGTGCGGGTAATCAATTGGTTTTTAAGCAAACTAGTAGCTGAAAAGTCCACTTCTTCGTTACTAGCATAGCTATTGTTATCAATCAACTCAAAGAGTTGCAGACGAGGGCCGACATAGAAGCGGAATTTATCTCCAAATAGAGGGGTTACGTATCGAACCTTGTCGAAGGAAACGTTAGCGCTACCGTTAGTCTGAACAGGGTTAGTAGAACCATCGGCCGTGCCCGCATAGAACAAACTACCCGGGGCAACAGTGGCTGAGCCGTTCCCAAAAGTATAAGAAGTATCATGGCCTGTAACGCCACTTAAGCGAATTAAGAGTTCATCCTTGCCTCTGAAGGTGGAACGAAAATTCAAACGGGTTCGGCCCACAAAAGTAACATTAGCCGCAGAGCCTGGGACTGAAGTGGCTCTAACGCCACCTGTAGGGGAATTAGAACAAGCTCTATCAAGGCTGCCTGGAGTAGTAGTAGTTACCACACCTGTGGGGACAAATGGACCAGGATCGATAAACGGGCCCGTGGGCACTGTGGCAGGATTATCAGGAATAAATGTGCCACTAGGCCCTAAGCTTCCAGCAACGGTGACGGGAGGAACAAAAAGAATATTAGAAAGCAAAGAGAAGGTAACGGTTCCACGCGTAGTCGAGGTAGTGGTTGAGCAACCCACAGGATCAAAAGTACTACCTGTCAGTGCTCCAAACGCACCCCCGTAGGTTACATCTCCACCTGCACTGCCTCCGGTAAGAGCCATCACTACCGAACCGTCTAATTTAGTGGTAGTAGAAAATTGCTGGGCTTCCAGTTCCTTGGTTTTAGCTTCTAAGGCTTCGGTTCTACCTCTCAAAGCCACTAATTCAGACTTAAATTCTTCTTGTAAGCGTTGGACAACGGCCAGGTCTTCTTTTGTCGCCAGCGGAGCACTGGCGGCGGCGAGTTGTTCCCCTATCTTGTCCAAGCAAGAATTCAAACCTGCCGCAAATTCATAACGACTTAAGGGTCGATTGCCTAAGTATTTCTTACTAGGATAGCCTTCAATGCAACCATAGCGTTCCACGAGAGATTTGAGGGATTGAAAGGCCCAAGTATTGGGATCTACATCTGTTAATTCTGAGATAGAAGACACCTGAGCTACGCTATCCCCAGAATTCATCATGCTAGATACAGAAGTGTCAGGAGCCGCTAATAGTGGAGAGGCAAAAATACTCAGGGATAAGGACCCAGAAAGTCCTAAGAAATAGGCAAAGTTTAATCGTGTACCCCACATAATAGTTCAACTCCTCACGATTTTGGATGCATCGTAGCAAAGCAAAATGAAAATGAATTCTCATAATGTTGAGAATTTGATCTAGAGAATACCCATTTAAAATGGATATTCTCTACATGAGCTTATCCATCTGAAATTCACCTTCACTGGTAATCAACCATTCCTCTAGCTCAAATCGGAAACAGACCTTATTATCCTGTCCCAAACAAATGATATCTCCTGGTTTCAAGGGGAAGCCTGGGGGAGAATCTGGATCCACAGATTCTCCATTCAAATAAGTTCCGTTGCTACTACCTGCATCTTCTAAGAAATAGGATCTTCCTTTAGCTTTTAGCATGGCGTGCACCCGAGAGACAATGCTGACAGAGGGTAGAGAAGATACATCTATCTCCGGAGGATGTTTCTCATTCGGTCTACCAATATAAACAATAGACTTCCCAAGCGGAACTCTTAATCGTTGATCGGTTCCCATATGAACCAGAACCGCTTGGGTTTGCTGCCGAACCGTACTAGAAGCATTAGATAAGATCTGGGCTTGAGTAGAAGGAGATTTGGGTATTGGAGGAGGAAGAGGAGGAATACCCTTTTGAGTCAGTTCAATCTGCTTTCTTCGAAAGACCACAAGGAAATTACTTTTTGTAACCCTCTCCCCAAAAGCATCCGATAAGATCTGCCATAATTTGGCCCCGATCGATTTGATATATTCAGCATCATAGCCAGCTTTTTCCGCAATTTCCGAATAGGACTTACCTTCCCAGCACTGACAAAATACAATTTCTTGAATATTAGTCAGCTTTGCTGGAGTCAGCATGGTATCGATGATAACCAGGGCCTGTTCAATCGTTATGCTTGTTGGATATCCTGACTCCATAGGGGCAGAAAACTCTCTCGTGAGACCTTAATACATGGCAAACCAAGAATTCTGCTGACAAGTACACAATAGTTTATACTCCAAACAGGTTGTATCAGAAAACTCTCTTCCAAAAAAAGTCTTTAGAATCATTGACGGTCAACAAAGATGAGGCGTAGTGGGCTCAGGGCATAAAAAGCGGGTAGATCGCCAGCCGGAAGCACTGTGATTTTAAAATCGTAGTTGCCCCCCAAGATTGGATTGCGAATACCCTGCACTTCAACGGTCATTGAACTCCCTGGAGGGACGGCATCTTTGAGTTTGATATCAAATTCTGGGCCATTCAAATCGGCTTTCTGAATTTCGATAGGATTGTTATTAGCAAGAACCCGGATATTTCCTGGGCTGGGCGGAACAATGCTCTCAGGGAATTCTAATAAAAATTCGCCGACGCCTCGATTCGCCTCACGCGGTATATCGACGGTGAAGCGGTAGGTAGCATTCAAACTACGGGTGACGCGGAGGGAAGAAGATGCTCCCGTCGCCCGGGGAATCCCTTCTATATTAAAGAAAGTAGGAATTTGCAAATCAAAAGGCTCATCAGACTCTGTTATAACTTGAGCAATGGTCAAGTCTTCTATCGCCTCTGCTTTACTATTGCTATCCTCCGCCACGCTTTTGAGCTGATAAGAACGTCCAGGGATGAGGTCCGCAGTTTCTTGCCCTGAAAGACCTCCTTGATAGATCCCATTCCCTTTAGCCATCAAAGTAATAGTTTTGACAAGGGTATCCTTATCCAAAAGTTGAGTTGAAAGAGTTACCTCCTCTGGTTGTGAAGCGGTGACTATCGTTTCCACATTTAAAGATTGTCCCGGAATAATTTGGCCACTGGTTTGATCTGAAAAAGCGATTTGGATAGGAATAGAAGTCTGGGTTGCAATCGGTTCAGATGGAACTTCAATAGATTTTACATCCGGTCGTTGCAGGATTTCTGGTGGTTTATTTTCAGGAGTAACTTTTTCTGTTGGCTCTACGGCTGGTGTTTTCGTGTCAGGAGCAGAAACTTTATCGGATGCTACTTCCGGTGGTTTAGTTTCTGATGGTGGAGGAATTTTTCCCTGAGTTTCTGGTTTAGATTGACCGGGCTTAGTCTCGACTGGAGGCATCTGGGGAGTTCTACTGGATGGCTTTTTTGCCGGGGGTTTAGTCTGTTCAGGCTTAATGGCAATGGTGATCGGGGCTATTTGCACCCCTTGCCGAACCGTACCAAACAGTTCACCATCACTGACAATGGTTCGCAGACTGTAGCTTTTCTGAGGATTGAGTCTGCTGGTCACATCAGGTCCGAAGGTGGTGGTGTAGAAGTTTTTCCCTTTTTGGCGGACCGCTACGAGCACTTTTTCTCCTTCTAAAAGCTGGATCGTAGCCTGCGTTTTAGCGGGCGCTTCATCTTTCACCTGTACCGAAACTTTCAGGGGTTGACCGGGCTGGACTTTTCGACTGGTGCTCCGGTCGAACTGTGGGCGTGGTGCTCTGTTGGGGGGCGGAGCTGTCGGGGTGATCGGGGTAGAAGGTTTGGTGACAACCGTGGGGTTAGGGGTTTCCAGGGCGTATACCTGAACCTTTTTGAAGTAATCCGCCAAGGTCATCTTTCCCGTAGCCATGGAAATCAAGAGGGGTGCAGAGATATCCGTACCCCAAGGCTTAGATTGCACACCCAGATTGCCTCGAAATAGAGGCTGATAGCGCAGGACAATCAGTGCTGCCTGAGTCGAAGTTTTTTGAAATAGTGGTTTACTTTCCGGTCCTCCTTTCTGCGCTTGCAATAACCAACGTCGCTCTTCTTCGGTTAATAGTCGGTAGGGCCCATAGGATCCCAAGCGGCCATCCTGGTCTAGGCTTTGGGTAATGCTGGTAGCTTTTATGTCTGCTTGAGCGGGAGTGATTCCAGTGAGGGCCAAACTAAGAGCAAGACCGAAGGAGAACAATTTGGGCATGGATTTCGACGGGAGTTTCAATTTCATGGCTGGGTGGTGAGGGTAATTTGTTCAGGACTAAGGGCATAGTAGGCAGGCATGGCTCCATCCGGTAAAACGGTGATCTCAAAGGTGTACTTGCGACTCGGATCCAGCGGAGGAAGGTCCTGAACCTCAACTACTATCCTTGCACTGGGAGGCGCAGGTTTCCTGAGACTAATGGCGTACTCTTTTCCCTCCAGCACGATGCTTTGGGGAACAGCAGGCCGGTCTTCTACCAAGAGGCGAATCTTATCCGTTGCGACTAAGGCGACTTCCTCCGGAAATTCAAGGAGGATTTGATTGATCCCTTTACCCGCAGCAGCAGGCAAATCTACAGTGAAACGATAGGTGGGGTTCTGGGCTACTTTTTCAGCGGTTGGTTGACCTTCCAAGGCGCTTACTCGATTTTTAAGCGCTGCTAATTCCGCCTTGAAATCGCGTTGCAACTGCTGCAGAGCAAGCAAGTCATCTCGGTTCACCCGCTCTCCAGCAGCAAAAGATTCCAGGGTTTTTTCTAGGGCCGTATTCAAACCTGCGGCGAATTCATCCCGCGTCAGGGAACGGTCCCCCTGGAAGGCTCCATTCGGATATCCTTTGAGGATGCCTCGGTCTTGAAGTGATTTAAGGGACTGGTAGGCCCAACTTCCTGGAACAACCTTGTTTTCTTGGCTCAGGGTTGCTTGGCTGATTTTGGGGATAGCCTCAGGATTGAAAAACGAAGGAACCTGCAAGGGGAAGGTCTCCCCAGCCTTTTCTTGAATGGGCGTAGAAGCTGGTTTCTGAGGGGAGGACTTCTTAACCTTCTTAACCGTCTTGGTCACCGGTTTCGGTTTGGTTTGGACGGGGATTTTGGGAGCAGGCGTTGTTTGAACGGGTTTCTTCGGGGTAACAGGGATAGGAATGGACTGGGTGGCATGAATATCCGTTTTTTTGAAATAGTCCGCCAATGTGATTTTGCCCGTAGCCATCGCGATCAATAAGGGGGAGGAAATATCCGTTTCCCAAGGACGAGACTCGACTCCCAATATCCCCTGAAACAGAGGTCGATAACGGAGTACGACCAAGGCGGCTTGAGTCGATGTTTTTTGGAAAAGCGATTTGCTTTCAGGCCCTCCTTTTTGGGCCTGGAGTAACCAACGTCGCTCTTGTTCGGTCAAGAGACGATATGGACCATAGACCGCCAAACGACTATCCTGATTGAGGGATTCCGTAATGGTATGGGAGCCGATTCCAGCTTGGGCTGGCATCAAGGCTGCCCAGGCGAAACTGAGGAAAAGGCTGATGGAGAATGTTTTGTACCAGAACATGGTCGGTGACCTTATCTGTGGTTTACTTCTTGGAAACTCATCCGGCCATAACCAACAAATTGCTTGACGGGTTTACTCCCAATCGGAAAGGCATTAATTTCAAAGAGATAGGTTCCAGGCTGACTGGGATTGCGGATCGGTTTAAAGTCCACTGCCACCGTTTGATCGGGTTCTACTGGTTGGTCAAAGTCTATAACGACCGTTCTTCCCTCCAACGTAATATGGGTGTTCAAAGTACGGGCGGGAAGGAATGGCCCTGAACTATCGGGATTGGAAGGAATGTACGCTTTCACATCGCCGGGATTTGGAAGGTTGGCCCCAAAAGCGCCAAAATTATCAGGAATAGCAATCGTTAAGCGGGCTAAGGGTTGATTGGCTTCAGGGGGAATTCTGATACCAAACTGATAGGTGGAAGGATAAAAGTCTACGGTTCGGTATAGGTTATTGGATTTTGTGAGTTTCAGGGCAGTGGCGAAAACCGTAGGGAGTTCATAATAGGCTGGCAAATCTCCAGCAGGAAGAACAGTCACCCCAACATTATTGGCATTTCCCGAAGAAGCTGTTTTACGAATCTCAGGGATCTCAACGGTTACTTCCGAACCTGCAGGAACTGAATTTTCAAAAGTAATGCCATAGGTTTGCCCCTTGAATTCCACACTGCGAACGGGGATCGGCGTATTGTTCATCGATAAACGGACCCGTTCGGCGCTCGGCGGCACCCAACCTTCTGGAAAATCCACCAGGATTTGTCCCATCCCTTTCCCCGATTGTTCAGGCAAAGCCACGGTGAACTGATAGGTAGCATTAGGATTTGCAGGATCAGGGCCTGGGGTCCAACTGGTTTTTGAAACTTTAGGATTACTACCCGGATTAAAAAAGCTGGGAATTTGCAGGGTAAAGCCAGGCTCCTCGGTTGAAGCCTTAGCCACAAGCACATCTTCAATAGCCTCGGCTCCCTCTCTAGCCTCTGTTCCTGCTTTCGCTTCTGCCAAGCTTTTCAACTGATAGGAACGGCCCGGTGTAAGGTCGGCCGTTTCCTGCTCCGAAAACGCTCCTTGAAATAGGCCCTGGTCTTTGTAGGTAAGGGGCAAGGTCGCAACGACTTTATCCTTATCTAAAAGCTGCACCGTAACTTTGATATTTTCCGGCTGGGGAGCGGTGACCGTGGTCTCTACTTTCAAAGGTTCCCCGGGAACGATTTGCTCACTGGTCTGTTCAGAAAAGGCAATTTGGGTGGGGGCCGTGGGCTGCATCGCCACAGGTTCTTGACCTTGAGGCGTTCCAGGCTTAGGGGGGGTGGACGGTTTCGGTTGCGTCTGTCCCGTCGGTTTGCCTACAGGAGGTAGGGGCTGTTCGGGCGGCAGTTTAACGACTGGATTTTTGACCTGCAGTGCTTGGCGGACATTCCCAAAGAGTTCACCATCACTGACAATCGTCCGCAGACTATAACGAGCTTTAGGATTAAGTCGCTTACTGACGTCAGGCCCAAACTTAGCAACATAGAGATTGGATTGTTTTTGGAAGACGGGCTTCACCGCCACAAAAACTTTTTCTCCTTCTAGAATCTGAACAATGGCTTGGATCTTCGTAGGCGTTTCATCTTTAACCCGAAAGGCAACGGTGATTGGTTGTCCCGACTGTACCTGTTGCGTTGTGCTTCGGTCAAACTGTGGACGAGGGGCTTTATTTGGCGGTGGGGCGGGTGGTTCTGTCGGTTTAGAGACAACGGCTTTGGGCGGGACGGGTTCCGTGGCATTGACGGATATTTTCTTAAAATAATCGGCCAGGGTTATTTTGCCGGTTGCCATGGACAACAACAGATCTGTAGAAATATCGGCCTGCCAAGGTTTAGATTGGACGTCAAGATTGCCCTGGAAATCAGGACGAAAGCGCATCACAATCAAAGCTGCTTGTGTGGAGGTCTTTTGGAAGAAAAGTTTATTGTCCGGTCCTCCTTTCTCAGCCAACAGAAGCCAACGCTGTTCTTGTTCGGTCTTGAGCCGATAGGGGCCATAGGTTTTTAATCGACTATCACTATTCAGAGATTCGGTGATCGCATTTGGACCCGTCCCTGCTTGTACAGGAACGAGACTCCCTATGCTGAGACTGAGACATAGGCAGAAGAAAAGTGTTTTATGGATGTACATCGTTCCATCCTCAGATTAGTTTTTTGATGCATTGGGACTGCCAGAAGATTCGGGAATGAGCTTAAGCGCATTCTTCCACTCCTTCATTAATTCTTGGGCCCTCGGATAACGTTTGGCTTCACGAGGAACTTGGGAGGCGGTAGCGATGGCCTGAAGCAAAAGTGTGCGATCACCAAACAATTCACCGTCATTAGCATTCTTGATCGCCCCTTGCAGGAGTTGGTCGGTCCAGTTGTCACTAACTTTTTGTAGTAACTGCTGGGCTTGAGCAGCTTCAGAGGCCTTAGGGGCCAGGGTCAACAGACGTTTCAGGGAGTCATAGCTTTCTTTCCATTGCTGCTGGGCAATGTAGCTTTGGGCTATAGCAAACTGCCCAGCACTGCATTGATTGCCCAAGGAGCGTAATGGACCCACGATATTTTGGGGAATCGTCAGTCCTTGCAACTGATTGATCTGTTGCAAACAATCTCCCCAACGCTTTTCTTGAGCCGCTGTTTGGGCACGTTCAAGGAATTGTTGACTTAGGGTCTCTTGGGGGGGGATGGTTTTAGTTGGCCCTGGTGAGGTGTTGGGCCCAGGGGTTGGAACTGGCTTTGGAGCATTCAGGATAAAGACGGCAGCAACGGCGGCCAATGCCGCTAACCCACCTCCGATCCACAACCCAAGGGGAGGTTGGGGTTTAATGATTGTTTCAGGGGCGGAAGGTTGGTACTCAGTACGGTCTAAGGTGGAAGAGGGAGAAGCAGAAACAGAGGGCGTACGGTCTTCCTGGAGGTCGAGATAGGTTTGGGCTCGTTGCTGAGCCAACTCTGCCTTCCAAACAGCCTGTTTATTTTGGGCTTCAGCATCAAACACCGTCCCAGAAACTACAGTGGCGGCTCGACTAATAGCTTCGTCATACTTTTTCTCGGCAGCTAACCTTTCAGCCTGCTCTAGGGCTTGCTTCGCCTGGATTTCTTTTTGCCAGAGAGGCCGACGCTGTAAAGCGCGTGATTGGCTCACCGTTCCAGCAGGAATATTTTCCAACTGTTTGACGGCCTGTTCCCAACGTCGCTCTGCCGCCAGCGATTCTGCCCGGCGCAGGACATCGGCAGCCTGTTGTTCTTTTCGCCACTGGGGTATCAATGGGCTTAAGCGCTGACTAACTCCCGGCAAAGTACTAATCAGTTCCCCCCTCTGTAAGGCTTCAGACCACTTCTCCGTTCGGGCTAGGTCTTCGGCAGACTCCAGCACTCTTTCGATCCAGCGCTGGGATTCCACATGCGCCGTACGGAAAACCACAGAGTTGGAAGGGATAGTCCCCACCGTGGAAACAGCTCGGACCAAACTGCTGATTTCCCCTTCCTGGGCCATCAGGCGAGCCTGTTCAAAAACCCGTTGATACTCGGCTTCCAGTGGCCAGTTCTTCAAATAGGTCTGGGCTTCTGGGTACAGGGGAGAGTCATAGGTAATACTCTGAACCAAGGAACTGGCCTCGCTCCATCGACCTTGCGTAGTCAATTGGAGCGCACGGTCAAGCACCTGTTGGTCTTCCTGGCGTCGGCTTTCCTCCCGTACCCGTCGCACCGCCCGTTCTAGTTGCTGGCTAATTTCGAGACTGCTGTGGGGACGGTCCTGCGGATTCTTGGCAAGACATTTGAGAATGACCTGCTCGATATCAGTGGGTACCGAACGCTTGGGATTAGCTTCAGCCATGGGGCGGGGCGCTAGCTCATTATGCGCCCGATACCAAGAGACGAAAGAATCATCTTCCACCGCGAAAGGCTGGCTCCCCGCAAATAACTCATAGAGGATAAGTCCCAAACTATAGAGGTCCGAACGCAGGTCTATCTCTTTACCCTGCAACTGCTCTGGAGAAGAATAGCGTGGAGTCCCCATGTAGCCTTGGGTCAGGGGTCCTGTCTGAGCTAGGGCTGCATCCCGAAGGAATTTGGCAATTCCAAAGTCCAGGATTTTGACCCGTTCTCCCCGTTGAGCATCCGGGATGAGGTAGATATTGCTTGGTTTCAGATCGCGATGGATGACTCCCTGTTCATGGGCTACGTTCAATCCTTCGCAAAGTTGTTGCACGATGGAGACAGCCTGTTCTAGAGGCAATTGGGTGTCAAGCTGGATCAGTTCTTCCAAACCACGACCCTGGAGGTATTCCATGGCGTAGTAGGGCAAGTCTAGTTCATCCAGAATGCCGTAGTCACGGATTTGGACAATATTCGGACTACGGTCCCCTAAGCGGGCACAAATCGAGGCTTCATCGCGGAATCGCTGCCGTAGAGCATCATTGTCCACACAACTCTGAGCCAGCAGCTTAATGGCTACGACCAGGTCCGGAATTTCTGTATGAACCCCTTTATAGACAGAACCCATGCCGCCCGCACCGATCTTTTCAACAAGTCGGTAGCGGCCAACCGTTCGGTTGAGGAAAGTATCGCGACGGGTATAGGGTTGAGACACTGGAAATAGAAAAAGTGAACAGTTGTTTTGCCCACAATATGGCATATTCCAAGGAAATAGTGGACATTCCTCCAATATAATTCCCTATAACATCACAAATCTATAAACTAGTTAGGTTGAATCATAGAGTTCAAGACTATAGAAGTCACCAAACACATTGTCAATAGACGATTTTTCGATTTTATAGAATATTTTTTGTTCACTTTTCCAGATAAGACAAATCGACTATGTTCTATCACTCCAGAGTTAAGTATATTAGTACTTTAAAGGGGTTTGTCAAGTTAAGCAAGCACCTCAAAATCGGAGACTATTTCCCTAACAGCTCATGATAGAGACTAATTATGCAGCAGTATTCAGACCCATCAATTCTTGCCAGCTTTCAAATCGCTGACTCATGACTCTTGACGGGCTCGCGGGCAGACTGGGCGCGAGCGACTGTGTGACTATCGGCATGGATCTCGAGATGGTTCCCTACAACATTGAGCAATGGTACACCGCGAAGAAAAACAAATGGCCGTTAAATTATGGCACCACCGTCAGCCAGGAGGCTGCAGGTATGGTGGGGCGGTGCACGATCCCGGGGTCAATCTCAAAGGATGTACTGCACTCAAGTAAGAATTGCTATAGATGTTCGAAGCCCAACCTGCGGCGGCCTGCTACGGATGTCTCACAGCAGTGCATACGCGGTTCCACAGCAGTAACAAGACCCCCCATTTTTCTCCTTACTTCACACTACGAAGACTTTGTTGCTATTGTAAGGGCAAAAGCGCCTGACTCTACCGCACAGCAGTCAGCGGGGCACCTAACATAGGAGACACTTTTTTTGTGAAAGACTTCTACAATGTTTTGGATATAGACCCGGAAACAGACAAAGAAGAGATTAGAAAAGCCTATGTACAATTGGCCCATCTCTATCACCCAGACCTAAGCAAAGCCCCGGACGCTAGGGAACGCTTTGAAGAAATTAATCAAGCATATTCGATTTTGTCAAATGATGATTTACGCTTTTACTATGACCTCTATATCAGGGATGCTCAGGAAATTACTCACCAACAAAAACCACTAACTTGGTGGAAACGATACGAGCTTGCTGTGAGCACAGGTATTTTGGCTCTTGGCATTTTGGTATGCATCGCCTTATTTATGGTTTCGGTTTCTTAGATTTGCAAAAGGGCACCTCGAAAAATTGAATTCATCCTCCTAAAATGAGATCCCAGAAAAAGGCCTCTTAAATCATCAGACATCAGACTCAACAAAATCATTCCCTGGAAAGAGTTCCGTCCTCTGCTAGAGTAGATTCTTCGTCAGAAGCCCAGCAAGAGCAACGCTGGTCGCGCTCCCCTCAATGTCATCCTGATGTTCAAGTTACTGCTCCTGCAAAAGCTATACAACATTAGCGACGAAGAGCTGGAGTATCAGGTCAATGATCGCCTTCCTTTATGCAGTTTTTAGGACTAAGCTTGGCTGATGCAGTACCCGCTGCGAGGAGAAGGAACAATTAGATAAAGGCGAAATTCCCCAAGATTGGTCGGAACAAAAGTAGCGGAAAAACTCTTACAGCGGATTTCAGCTTGATGAAGTACATTTGCAATGACTAAAAGCTTTGTTTAGAAAGGATTATAAGATTTTCGGTGTGTATCACAGAGGCGCGATCCGCTGTATCTAGCAAAGCTTTCAACCTTTAATTTTTGTACATTGCGGGGAATTGCTCCCGAAGTTGCTTGAGCTTCGGCACATCATTGACCAAAACGTAGGGATAATTCGGATTGCGAGCAATGAAGTTCTGATGGTAGTCCTCAGCAGCATAAAAATTGCTCAAGGGAGTTAGCTGGGTCACAATGGGCTGACGGAATAAGTGATCTTTGTTGAGTTGACTGATATACGCTTGCGCGGCTCGTTGCTGCTCACTATTGGCAAAAAAGATCACGGAGCGATACTGTGTACCCCAGTCAGGACCTTGCCGATTCAACTGGGTCGGGTCATGCGCTACCAGAAAGAAAACCTTCAGGAGCTGACTATAGGAGATTTGCGACGGATCATAGGTAATTTTTACTGATTCCGCGTGGCCAGTCTGCCCACTACTGACGGTCTCGTAGTTTGCCGTCGCCGCCTTGCCCCCAGAATAGCCAGAGACAACCTCAGAAACGCCTTTAAGATGCTCGAAAACTGCTTCCACGCCCCAGAAGCATCCCCCAGAAAAAACGGCTGTCTGTTTCCCCTTCGGCGTAGAAGCCGGGATATCGGCTGCGGCTACGGGCGGCGGCATAAAGTAAATATCGCTTGCCAGTAAAACAGCGCTCAACGCCAGGATGGACAAACGATGTCCCAGACCGCGGGAAAAAAGAAAACTCTGAATGGCCATAGCGTCGTGAAGTCCTTTTGCTGCTCTTCTGATCAATATACGGCGACGGGACTCCACTAGATTGGATCAACCCCACCACTTTGACGCACGTAGGCAGCAAAAGATGCTGATGGTGATTCAGAAAAGAGTTGGATAAATATTCCCCTTACTCAATTTGACAGCCAATCACTGTATCTCACTATATTTAGGCCAAGTTGGCTCGTATCCCTCGACAGCTAATCGACAGCTAAAGGTTAGTGTCTTGATTTATTCGCCATGTTTTTTGAGTCGGTCATGCTTGGCATGATCGCGTTGGACAATCAAAAAGAAAACCGTCAAACAACTATCCTCATTGGGAAAGGCCCCAATTTCATCGGTCT
>JBAUTB010000094.1:0-34085 GCA_049582005.1 Gloeobacterales cyanobacterium
CACCAATGCAGTTGCTCAATGGCAGGTCAAGCTATTTGGAATTTCCTCAGCAGTCCTAGATTGGCTCAGTAGCCTGAAACCCAGACCTGTCGTAATAATTTGAATCTCATTGCGCATCTCGTGGGCAAGCAGATTTATTTGCGCTAGCGGCTGCCTATGGGTACGGAATAGCAAAAAATCATGCATTCATAGATGGCAATAAACGCACAGCTTTTTTGGTGATGTTTACCTTTCTGAAAGTGAATGCTTGGCATTTGGTCGTACCAGAACCAGAGGCCGTGATGGTGATGCAGGATGTAGCTGCTGGAGTGATGCTAGAAGAACGGCTCGCTGAGTGGCTGCAGCAAAATTCTCAAAAATCAACTTAAAAACTAAAAACTAAAAACGATACAGAGTCATAGCCCTTCGCTAAGGCCGAGCATAGCAGCAACTTCGCTTTTGGGCGGCTAAACAACACGCACTTTAGCAGCACAATTTTTCGCCCGTTCTCTGGCTTCTTCTATCGTATTTCCCAAAGCTAAAGCCACGCCCATGCGTCGATTCTTTCGAGTGGTAGGTTTGCCAAAAAGTCTGAGCTTACTGGTAGGAACCTTTAGGGCTTCTTCGACTCCGGTAAAGGCAGGATTTTCGCCTGGTTCAGAGGCTAAAATTACAGCCGAAGCTCCTGGTTTTATGAGTTCAATAGCGCCAATCGGTAAACCTGTAATTGCCCGCACATGCAATTCAAACTCAGACATGTTTTGGCTAATCATGGTGACCATACCCGTATCGTGGGGACGGGGGCTGACTTCGCTAAAAAAGACCGTTTGTGAACCTGCTGGATTGCCTTGAATAAAGAGCTCTACCCCAAAAATTCCCCACCCGCCAAGGGCTTCTGTAATTTGATGTCCCATATCCTGACATTGCTTTAACGTTCCTGGGTCAAGGGGACAAGGTTGCCAGGACTCCCGATAGTCCCCACTGATTTGGAGGTGACCAATGGGAGAGCAAAAAGAAGTTCCTTCCTCTGAGCGCACGGTGAGGAGCGTAATCTCCGTATCAAATTCAACAAAGCCTTCTACGATTACCCGTTGGCCCTGAGCTCGCCCACCAGATTGGGCATAGTTCCAGGCTGGTTCGATGTCTGCTTCGGTGCGGACCGTACTTTGACCTTTACCGGAAGAACTCATTACCGGTTTAACCACACAGGGCAAACCCAGAGCATGAATCGCTTGCTGATACTCTGCTGGATTTTCAGCAAAGCGATAGGGAGAAGTTTTCAACCCTAACTCCTCTGCGGCTAACCGTCGGATACCCTCCCGGTTCATCGTCAGTTGGGTGGCTCGAGCTGTAGGAATCACGCGCCAACCTTCTTGTTCCAATTCTACGAGCGTCGCTGTGGCAATCGCTTCCACCTCCGGGACAATCCAATCGGGTTTGACTGATTCCACCAATTGACGCAGACTGTCTCCATCGAACATATTTAAGACATGGGCTTGATGGGCGACCTGCATTGCGGGGGCATGGGCGTAAGCATCGGCAGCGATTACTTCTAAGCCAAGACGCATCGCTTCAATTACGACTTCTTTCCCCAATTCCCCAGAACCCAACAGGAGTAGGCGACGGGCCGTGGAAGTCAGGGGCGTACCCCAGGGTTTTGACGAAGAAATATGCATAGAACCTATTCTCAAATACGTTCGATGAAATACGCTTTTGTCCCTCTGGCACTAACCGCTTCGCCCAAACGATTGAGCGCATGGACATAGGCTGCCGTGCGCAAAGAAATTTCTTTTTCCTGACTGAGGATCCAAATTCTCTCTGTTTCCTCCACCATTTTCTGTTTGAGGCGACCATTTACTTCGTCTAAGGTCCAATAGAAACCCATGCGGTTTTGGACCCATTCAAAATAGCTGACGGTAACCCCTCCGGCATTTACGAGAATATCTGGGAAAACATGGATTCCTTTTTGATTTAGAATTTCATCTCCTTCAAAATTAATCGGTCCATTCGCTACTTCAAAGATGAACTTTGCCTTGATATTCGCTGCATTGGCTTCGGTAATTTGATTTTCTAAAGCAGCTGGAATTAAAATATCTACATCGAGTTCGAGTAACTCTTCATTGCTGATTTCTTCATGTTCTACAAGGTTGCATACACTCCCATCACAATAAACAGCTTTCACCCGGCGCGTAGATTCCTTAAATTGTCTGACACTGCGCACATCTAGCCCATTTTTAGAATAGATAGCTCCTTGAGAGTCACCAAGAGCTACTACTTTATAGCCAGCCTGAAAAAGCATTTCAGCCAAATTAGCTCCAGCATTCCCAAATCCTTGGATTGCTACGGTTGTATTAGCGGGCACGATATTAAATTTTGGAAGCATAGTTTCCATTACATTAAATGCACCCATGGCTGTTGCAGCATCACGGCCTAAACTACCTCCCATAGAAACAGGCTTTCCGGTTACAATCCCAGGCCTAATTCTGCGATTAATCATACTGTATTGGTCCATCATCCAACCCATAATCATCTGATTGGTATAGACATCAGGAGCAGGAATATCCAAATCGGGACCGATGAAGTCAGCAAGGGCATCTATGTAGCCTCTACTGAGCCGTTCTAATTCAAATCTAGAAAGTTCTTTGGGATTGAGCGTAATTCCACCTTTTGCTCCTCCAAAAGGAAGCCCTAAGGCTGCGCACTTAAAGGTCATCCAAAAAGCTAAGGATTGGACTTCGTCCCTAGAGACTTTAGGATGATAGCGAATGCCTCCTTTAGTAGGTCCGCGGGTATCATCGTAACGAACACGATAGCCTTGAAAAACCTTAAGGGAACCATCATCCATACGCACAGGAATCGAAACGTTAATACTGGATTTTGGATATTTCAATCGTTCAATCGCATCTTCTGAAATGACAGCATACTCTAAAGCTTTCTCAATCTTTTGTCTGGCATCTGCAAATAAAGATTCTGACATATGGGTATTCCTCTGTCCTTGTGTCCTGGCTTTTTGTATGAGTCATTACAGAATGCTAGGGATATTTATGCATGTTGGGTCAAGATTACACCTTTCTTAAAGAAATCTAGTCGTTCTCAATTCCATGAAATGGGCGCTACAGAGTCGATATATGGGACTTCGCCACATTTATTCTGGTTGGATCTTTATCTTGGGATCTATACTTCTGTCATCTAAATATATAGAGCGGCATAAAACATAATGTTTGATCACGATGTCCTGATTGTCGGGGGCGGGTTAGCAGGATCGCGCGCCGCTGTAGCCATTGCTCAGAATGAGCCTGACCTCAAGGTCGGACTGATTTCAAAAGTTCATCCGATCCGTTCCCATTCGGTAGCTGCCCAAGGCGGAATGGCGGCAACCCTCAAAAACGTTGATACCGAAGACAGCTGGCTTGCCCATGCCTTTGATACGGTGAAAGGCTCTGACTATTTAGCCGACCAGAATGCCGTGGAAGTCTTAACCCGTTCAGCACCCGATGTGATTATTGACTTGGAGCATTTGGGGGTCCTGTTTTCTCGTCTAGAGGATGGTCGCATCGCACAGCGACCCTTTGGCGGCCATAGTTATCGCCGCACCTGCTATGCCGCAGATAAAACCGGACATGCCATCTTACATGAGTTGGTCAGTAATCTTTTGCGGTATGGCACTAAGGTGTATCTGGAATGGTATGTTCTCCAGCTCATTTATGAGGATGGAGAAGTCAAGGGGGTCGTTGCCTATTGCATGGAGACAGGGGCCATCGAAGTTATCCGGGCTAAAGCAGTACTATTCGCTACCGGGGGCTATGGTCGGGTGTATAACACTACGTCCAATGACTTTGCTTCTACGGGGGATGGCCTTTGTCTGACGGCCAGCGCGGGGTTGCCCCTCCAAGATATGGAGTTTGTACAGTTTCACCCCACTGGTCTCTATCCAGTTGGAGTTTTGATCTCGGAAGCGGTTAGGGGGGAAGGAGCCTATCTCATCAATGACCAGGGGGAACGCTTCATGGCGAACTATAGCGATAGCCATAACAAAATGGAGCTTTCGCCTAGAGATATTACCTCTCGGCATATCGTGCAGGAGGTCCGGGCTGGACGCGGCATCCAGGGAGGGCCTTTTGTGCACTTGGATGTACGGCATTTGGGCCGAGAAAAAATTATCAGTCGCATCCCTTTTGCGCGGGAAGAGGGGATGCGGCTTTTAGGCATTGATTGCATTGATGCGCCCTTGCCCGTGCGTCCTACCGTGCATTACTCGATGGGCGGTATCCCAACTACGGTGGACTGTGAGGTATTGGGGGTGAATCGCAAACCGATTCCTGGTTTTTTTGCTGCGGGAGAATGTGCCTGTGTCTCCGTGCATGGAGCCAATCGTTTGGGGTCCAATTCGCTCTTGGAATGTGTAGTTTTCGGAAAACGGGCTGGGGAGAAAATAGGAGCCTATGTGCAAAACCGTTCCCTGCCCAAGGTAGAGGAGACACTTTATGTTCAAGAGGCCGAAACGTTAATCAAGTCTCTCTTGAATAAGAGAGGCACCTCCCGTATCCATGACATCCGCTCGGCCTTGCAAGATGCGATGACGGAGCACTGCGGTATTTTTCGAGATGAGCAAAGCATCCAGCAAGGTTTGCAAGAAGTCCAAACGCTGAAGGAGCGCTATGAGAAAGACCTGAATCTGGATGATCGCGGCACCATCTTTAACATGGAACTGATGGCCGCGCTGGAACTGCGTAGTTTGTTCACCGTAGGCGAGATGATCTTGGCGAGTGCCCTACAGCGTCGAGAAAGTCGGGGCGCTCATTATCGTAGTGACTATCAACAGCGAGATGATGCTCAGTTCCTCAAACATTCTCTGGTCTATCTCAGTCAAGATAAAACGAGGGTAGAAACCAATACCTGTGCTGTCGATTTAAGTTTGCAAGCTGTTGACCCTGAACGCTTTATCCCCCAGGAACGGAAGTATTAAGCCGATGAAAGTTTCTGTTAGAATTCGCCGTCAGGCTAATCGAGAGAGCAAGCCTGATTATCAAACCTATTCTGTAGAGTGTAGTGAAGGAAATACTATCCTTGATGTGCTCAACAAAATCCAATGGGAACAGGATGGTTCTCTGGCCTATCGCCGGAATTGTCGGAATGCGATCTGTGGTTCCTGTGCGATGCGGGTGAATGGTCGAGCGGTTCTCACCTGCCAAAATCTCGTAGGAGAAGAACTTGAACATCAGACGGAATTGCTGATTCAGCCGTTGGGCAATTTGCCGGTCATTAAAGACTTAGTGGTAGACATGACTAAGTTCTGGGATAATCTGCAAAAAGTTGACCCTTACGTTTCCACGGCTTCCCGTCAAATTCCTGAAAAAGAGTTTCTTCAGTTGCCGGAGCAGCGAGAAAAACTCCAGAGTGCGGCGAATTGCATTCTCTGTGGAGCTTGTTATTCCGAATGTAATGCAGCAACCGTTAACGATGATTTTGTTGGTCCCCATGCGCTGGCTAAAGCCTATCGGGTGATGGCTGATAATCGGGATGACCGAACGAAAGAACGCATAGACCAATATAACCAACCAGGGGGTGTTTGGGATTGTACCCGCTGTTTCAATTGCAATGAAGTCTGTCCTGTCGGAGTGGGACCGCTAGACCGCATTTCCCAAATCAAACAGGAAATTTTGCAGCAAGAAAAAATAGAAGATTCTACAGCGCTACGGCATCGCCGTACGATGGTGGAATTGGTCAAGGAGGACGGCTGGATTGATGAGAGTAAATTTGGGCTAAAAGTTGTGACCAATAGTGGTCGAGATCTCAATGGGCTCATGAGCTTGATTCCTTTAGGAACTCGAATGGCTATAAAGGGTAAGATGCCATGGCCTTGGAAGTTTAAACCTTCCGAAGGAAAATTAGAAATCAAGGCCCTGATCAATGCAGTCTCTCAATATTTAGAAGACCAGAGGAAACTATGACTTTAAAGTATGCGTATTATCCAGGCTGTGTTGCTAAGGGAGCCTGTAAAGAACTCCATGATTCGACAACGAGTATTGCTCGTGCCTTGGGGATTGAATTAGTTGAATTAGAGAAAGCTTCCTGTTGTGGGTCCGGCACCTTTAAGGAGACCGATGAGTTTTTAGAAGATACAGTAAATGCCCGCAATATTGCACTGGCTGAAGAGTTAGGGTTAACAATGATGACCCAGTGTAGTACCTGTCAAGGGGTCATTGGTCGCGTCAACGATAAGTTGAAATATGGGGAGCAAAGTCAACGGGATCAAGTTAATCAATATATAGATGGACATCATTATCAAGGGACTACAGAGGTAAAACATCTCTTGTGGATTTTGGTCCAAGACTATGGCCTAGATGCACTTAAGCAGAAGGTGCAAAAGTCTTTGGCTGGCCTGAAATGTGGGGCCTTCTATGGATGCTATTTACTCCGTGGTCAGACGGTGACTCGCTATGAAGACCCCTATCATCCTCACTCTTTAGAAGATGTATTTAGGGCCTTAGGCGCAACTCCGATTGAATATGAAGGTCACACCCAATGCTGTGGTTGGCCACTTGCAAGTTATGCCACCAAGGCTTCGTTTAGTATGGCGGGTCGTCATTTGCTTTCTGCGATAGAAGCGGGAGCGGATTGTATTGTGACTCCGTGTCCTTTATGCCATCTGAATCTAGATTCTCGTCAGCCAGAAGTGGAAAAAGTGATCGGCAAAAAGCTAGGAATTCCTATTTTGCACTTGCCCCAACTGATCGGTTTGGCTTTGGGACTAAACCCCGAGCAGTTAGGATTATCACATCATATTGTTTCTACTTCTTCTGTGTTAAAGAGTGTATTGCGTCCTTAAACTCAAGTAAAAAGATTATCCACGGGCATAGACCAACCTGGAAGTGCTGGCTCTGCTTCTGCTAGTTCACCTCTAGAGTAAATATCTGGATTTTCAGGATCGCTAGCACGGTAAACGCTTACCACTTCTTCTTTCAGGACATCCACATCCCACACGACTAAAGTTCCTGCAGCAAAATAGTCATTACGTTTGTTGGCCATTTGACTTTCCATCGCCGGACCATAATCGCCTTCACTTCTAACTTCGGCTGCAAAAATGGGCGCACCTTCGAGGAATTGACCGCCTTTCAGTTCTCCCACATAGAAACCTGCATCTGGGCTGAATGATCGACGATTGGGTAGATTGACGATGAATCCAGCATTATCTGGAAATGCATAACCGCGCCCTGTCTGTCGTTCGTACTCGCGCAAGCTAACGTAAATTTCACCACTTGCGCGGCTAGGTACGCCACCTGTTGGGGCCATTAAAGCCAATTCTCCATTCACAATCTCAGCTTTACCGTTTTCTGGCACATGATACAGATCTTCCACCGTAGCTTGAATTTCCGTGCTCATCGCTAGCCTCGTTAATTCGGCACCTTAATTCTATCTGTTCTCCATATAGCTAAGGATATTCTCTTAACCTCCTGTTTTCCACTCAATAACTGCTTGCTCATCCAAAGGTTTATCGAGCAGTGCTCATATATAACAAGTTAACTCTCCTGCCCATTGGCTAAAAAGCATATTTTCTCGATAGTCCACAGGACAATCAATAATCGTAGGTACAGATTGTTCTAAGGCTGTTTTTAGAGTAGGAATGAATTCATCCACACAACTAACTCGATAACCAATAAGTCCCATACTTTCTGCTAATTTTACAAAATCAGGATTATTAAATTTAACAAAAGCCGATTGTTTGAACCTAATATTTTGTTTCCATTCAATAAGTCCATAGGCACCATCATTGAAAATCAAAGTGACAAAGGGAGTTCCTACCCGTGTAGCTGTTTCCAACTCCTGCATGTTCATCATAAATCCGCCATCTCCCGTCACCGCAACCACGTTGCAATCAGGATGAACCATTTTTGCGGCAATGGCTCCAGGGATAGCAATCCCCATCGCAGCAAAGCCATTGGAAATTAAACAGGTGTTAGGATGATCGCAGTGATAGTGACGGGCCATCCACATCTTATGGGCACCGACATCGCTGATAACAATATCTTTTCGACTCATCACGCTACGGAGATCATAGATGAGCTTTTGCGGCTTTATGGGAAATTCTTGATCCTCGGCATAGCGTTCATAATCGGCTCGAATTTCATCGCGCAATCCTAGGGCATAGGGATCTGCTTTTTCTTTGCGATTTGCATAGAGAAGAATTTGGTTTAAAGCTTGAGAAATATCTCCCAGCACTTCTACTTCTGGAATAAAACTACTATCAACTTCTGCCGCTAATTCAGCAATGTGAATAATTGGAATATTGCCTTCAGGATTCCATTTTTTAGGAGAATATTCTACCAAGTCATAGCCAATGGCAATCACCAAATCGGCTCTGTCAAAGCCACAGTTAATGTAATCTCGCTGTTGTAGTCCTACCGCCCATAAAGCGAGGGGATGTTTGTAGGGGATAACCCCTTTACTCATGAAAGTGTTGGCTACAGGAATATTTAACTCGGTCGCAAACAGCGTCAGTGCCTTACTGGCACGAGCACGAATCACTCCGTTACCCACTAAGATTAATGGATTTTCGGCGCGGGAAATAAGTTCTGCTGCTTGATGAATACTTTCAGGCGCAGGGTCCGTCATACTGTTGGGTCTTAGGGAAATAGGCTTTCCTGTGACCTTCATCGCAGCGACATCCTCTGGCAGGTCAATATGTACGGCGCCTGATTTTTCCGATTGAGCTATCCGAAAGGCCTTGCGAACTATTTCTGGTGTATTACCTGGACGGACAATTTGCGTACTCCACTTGGTGACGGGGGTAAACATAGTAACTAGGTCTAAATACTGATGGGTGCCTGCATACATCCGGTCCGTGCCTACTTGTCCGGTAATCGCTACTAAAGGAGCACAGTCAAGATTGGCGTCTGCAACACCGGTCATCAAATTGGTAGCCCCTGGTCCCAGAGTGGACAGACATACGCCCGCTTTCCCCGTTAAACGACCATAGACATCTGCCATAAAAGCAGCACCCTGTTCGTGGCGGGTAGTAATAAATTGAATAGAAGAATTTCTGATCGCTTCTAATAGTTGAATATTTTCTTCGCCGGGCAGACCAAAAATATATTCGACTCCTTCATTTTCGAGACATTGTACTAGTAACTCAGCTGTATTCATTGCACCCATACCGTCTTAATGTTTATAAATTCATGCATTCCTTGTACACTCAGTTCTCTACCATAACCAGAATTTTTGGTTCCCCCGAAGGGCAACCTAGGATCTGATTTAACCATGCCATTAATAAAGACAGAGCCTGCCTGTAATTTCTCAATCAATAATTGCTGCTCTTCAGAGTCTTGGGTCCAAGCACTAGAACCTAATCCAAAAGCAGTATCATTGGCTAACTGAAGGGCCTCCTGGATGTTTTTGACACGGAATAAACTGGCTACAGGGCCAAATAATTCTTCTGCATAGGCAGGACTATTTTTGGAGATATTCGTTAGAATCGTTGGCTCATAGTAGTTGCCCGATAGGGTAGTAAGGCGATGTCCACCTGTTAATAAAATAGCTCCTTTATAGAGGCTTTCTTGAACTTGCTTTTCTAAATCATCCAGAATTTGGGGTGTAGCTAAGGGACCCAAATCGGTTGTAGAGTCCATCGGGTTTCCTATCTTTAACCCTTGGAACTTTGCCACAAGCGCTTTCTCAAATGGCCCAGCAATTTTCTCAGTGACAATAAAACGTTTAGCAGCAATGCAAGACTGACCATTATTGAGCATTCGAGCTTTGACGGCTGTGCTGACTGCCTGTTCTACATTGGCACTGTCTAGTACGATAAATGGGTCACTTCCCCCTAGTTCGAGGACTGTTTTTTTTAGGTGCTGTCCTGCCGTAGAGGCGATTTGGCGCCCTGCCGGTTCACTGCCGGTTAAGGTAACTGCTTTCACTCTAGGGTCTGCCACTAGCTTAGAGACTCTCTCTGCCGGAATCAGTAAGGTCTGAAATGCACCGGGTATGAATCCTGCTCGCTTGAGTACTTCTTCAATCGCAAGGGCACATTGAGGAACGTTGGAAGCATGTTTGAGCAAACCGACATTCCCTGCCATTAAGGCTGGGGCAGCAAAACGGAAGACCTGCCAATAAGGGAAGTTCCAAGGCATGACGGCCAGGACTATGCCGACTGGTTCAAAACGCACCCAACTCTTAGTCCCATCTGTGGATACCGGCATGTCGGCAAGAAACTGGGCACCATGCTCCGCATAGTAACGGCAGACCAAGGCACACTTCTCCACCTCTGCCATCGCAGAGGTATAGGTTTTGCCCATTTCGAGGGTGGCTAAAGCCGCTAGACGCGCACGGTCGTTCTCTAAAATTTCAGCAGCTCGATTCAACGACTCAGCTCGTTCTTGCAGGGAAGTCTGTTGATACTGTGTAAAGGTTTGCTGTGCTAGTTCAAGTTTTATTTCAACTTCAGTGTCCGTCAGTGCGTCAAATGTCTGGATTGTTTCTCCCGTTGCCGGGTTAACAGTAGCAATAACCATCGTTCTTTAATAGCAAGGTACTTCTAGGTCTAACACATTCTGTCTCAACCTGGAAAGATAAAAACATCAAGTAGTTGGAGGAATCCTTGCCGAGGTTTATTAGAACACTTAGCATCGCACCCCACAAATAGATGGATTCTAACCGCCTAAAGTTATCTGAATTTATGCTTACTTAGTAAATTAATATTAAAATCGAAAAATATTCCTATGGAATCGAAATATTTTCTGTTGACAATTAATTTTTAACTTCTATAGTTGTGGTATTAAAAAACTGAAAAAGCTCTGCATAAGCTGCGTAAGGATTAAAGATAAGGACTTCTTAACTAAGGAGAAAAAAATATGATTGCAGATACTGTAAACAACCTGATCCGCTCCAAAACTTTTCTAATTGCTTTAACAGCAGCAGTGCTGGGGTTAGCCGCTTGTTCCAAACAGATCCAGAAGGGTAGTTTGACCCAGGCTGCCACTCAAATCCCTAGTTTAGGACAACAGATAGCTATTTCCCGATCAGGAGACGGAAGCATTCAGATTGATGGTTCCAGTACCGTGTTTCCAATAACAGCCGAGATCGCTAAACAATTTAACCAGACGAATGGCAATGCGATTCGAGCCGACGTTGAAATTTCTGGAACAACAGGGGGCTTTAGAAAGTTCTGTGCTGGACAAACGGACATCAATGATGCTTCTCGTCCGATCACTCTGGAAGAGATGAAAGCTTGTGACCGAGCAGGCATCCGCTATTATGAACTTCCGGTCGCCTTTGATGCCCTGACTGTCGTGGTGAATCCCCAAAATACTTGGGCAAAAGACATTACGGTCCAAGAACTCAAGAAAATTTGGGAACCATCCGCTCAGGGAAAAATCAAGAGTTGGAAACAGGTCCGGGCTTCCTATCCTGATAAACCCCTCAAACTCTTTGGTCCAGATACAGACTCCGGCACCTATGACTACTTCAATGAAGTGACTATGGGCAAGAATCCTAGCCGGACTGACTATGTTGCCAGTGAGGATGACAACATTTTAGTAAAGGGGATTAGCCAAGACCCCAATGCATTGGGCTATTTTGGCTTTGCTTATTATGAAGCGAAGCAGAACCAACTGAAAGCTCTGTCCGTGGATAATGGCAAAGAAGCGGTTCTACCCTCCCGTAAGGCTGTTGAGAAGAATCAGTATCAACCGCTGTCTCGCCCTCTGTTTATCTACGTGAATTATAAGTCCGTGCAAGACAAGCCAGAACTTGTTGCATTTGTTGACTTCTTCCTAAGGAATGCTAAGGAGTTGGTGAGCTCGATTGGTTACATTCCCTTGCCCGAGGAAGCTTATCACCTTCCGCAAACTCAATTTGCTTTCGGTAAAGTTGGGACGGTATTTGGAGGCAAACCCCAACCCAATTTGACGATTACTGAGTTGATGCACAAGGAGAAAACGTTTTAATCGGACCTGTAGCAAGGAAGTGTGGGATTAAGCGTTTGCTTACTCAGCGGCTTGGGCGGCAGGACGCTTGCTATGACGAATCCCTTCGATGGCTTTTGCGTAATCTGAGGTATTGAATACGGCAGAACCCGCCACAATCGCATTGGCTCCTGCTTCTAATACTTGCCAGGTGTTTTCCCCTTTGAGCCCGCCATCCACCTCAATCCAAGGGTCAAGTCCACGCTCATCGCACATAGCCCGCAACTTACGAATTTTAGGCACTACGTCAGGAATAAAGCTTTGACCGCCGAATCCAGGGTTGACCGACATGATCAAGATCAAGTCGCACAGAGGCAGTACGTACTCAATAAATTCTAAAGGGGTGCCAGGATTGAGTGAGACCCCTGCCATTTTACCCAACTCGCGGATCTGACCGAGATTACGGTGTAGGTGGGGGCAAGCATTATGCTCTGCGTGCACGGTAATGATATCGGCACCTGCTTTGGCAAAGTCCTCTACATAACGCTCTGGTTCCACGATCATCAGATGTACATCTAGTGGCTTAGTGGTCACAGGGCGAATTGCTTTCACCACTAAGGGACCAATCGTGATGTTCGGTACGAACCGACCATCCATCACATCCACATGAATCCAATCTGCCCCTGCTGCATCCACTGCCCGGATATCATCACCAAGACGACTAAAATCCGCTGACAGAATAGATGGAGAAATTACTATCGGTTTTGTACTCGCTGTACCCATTGATTTGATCCCCCGTTTCCTGGTCCTCAATTACAAAGAGTGTAAAAGCTTTTCTGACATAAACACAAGCACCAGATTCTACCCAGGAGAACAATGGCAGTAGGATATAGGGTGAATTATGCAATAACCACTATGCAACGACGAATTTGGATCACCCTAGCCTGTTCATTCTGTCTGACCCTCACAGCATGCGGGGGAAATACCTCTGGGGAGGGCGCAAGTACTTCTGGTGGCGCAACCACCGGAGGAGGGGGCGGCAAAATCTACATTGGACTAGCCACTCCGC
This sequence comes from Gloeobacterales cyanobacterium, assembly GCA_049582005.1. Lineage (GTDB taxonomy): Bacteria > Cyanobacteriota > Cyanobacteriia > Gloeobacterales > PMM-0068 > Sivonenia. Next base: position 12,949 of record JBAUTB010000094.1, read on the forward strand.
TTTCTGGAGCTCAATCTGTATTTGGTGAAGACCAATTAAACGCCGCTAAACTGGCTGTAGAAGAGGCCAATGCTAAAGGGGGCATCAAAGGTAAGCAAGTTGAAATCGTAGAGGGAGACGATCAGGCAGACCCAAAACAGGCAGCCATTGTTGCTCAAAAATTAGTGAGTACGGAAGGATTGTTAGGGGTGGTCGGTCACTTCAATTCTGGATCTTCGATTCCTGCTTCTGCTACCTATAACCGCGCCGATTTGACGATGATTTCTCCAGGCAGTACCAATCCAAAGTTGACAGACCAAGGGTTTAAAAATGTCTTTAGGGTAGTCGGTCGCGATGACCAACAGGGTGAAGTTATTGGGAAGTTCGCCGTAGATACCCTGAAAGCCAAGGTCATTGCCATATTGCATGATAAAACTGCTTACGGTCAGGGGCTCGCAGAATTTTTTAGGAAAACAGTGGAAGCGGATGGAGCCAAAGTAGTTTACTTCCAAGGAATTACTCAAGGAGATAAGGACTTTAGGGCAGTATTGACCAAAATTAAGGGGCTGAATCCTGACACCCTTTTCTTTGGAGGGGTTTTCACTGAGTCCGGTCTGATTGCTTCCCAAGCTAGACAGGTCGGTATCACTGCTAATTTCCTCAGTGGAGATGGTTCTAAAGAAGAGAGCTTTATCAAGACCTTAGGGGCTGATACCAGCAAGGTCTACATCAGCAGTGTTGCTCAGGTAAATAGTAAGGACTTCGGGACCTCCTATCAGAAGACCTATCAACGAGCTCCTGGTCCCTATGCTCCTTATGCCTATGATGCGACGCGAATTCTATTGGCGAGTATTGCCAAATCACCAGGGGATGCACTCCCAGACCGTAAAACCGTGATGGAGAACGTTGCCAAGACCAAAGACTTTCCTGGATTAGGCGGTCCTATCAACTTTGATAGCAAGGGAGACCCGGTGAAAGCACCTTTCCAAGTCTTCGTCATCAAGAATGGTGCTTTTGTCCCAGCACCTTAGTCTGATGACCAACTCCCTCGTTGGAATTCCTGATATTCACGGCAGACTTTATAGATTACAGACTAGAAGATTAATAAGTTTGTCGTGCATTCTCCGTCACCAATTGATATATTTCGGCAGCAATTCTCTGGCTTGCCCCGGCAATGCCCATTCGTTCTAAACCGTTGTCTCTAAACAGTGCTAGCTTTTCAGGATTTTCTAAGGTTGTCCAAAGCTTATGTTTTAGTTCATTTGAATTTTGGCAGAGAAATACAGAGGGACCCAAGAGTCTGGTTTGGGCTTCTGCGAAAGCGAAGGTGAACTGGGGACCTTCTCCTGCAAAACTAAAAACGGGTTTACCCATTCCTACACACTGTTCTGTTGCCGTCCCTGCCATTGCTATGGCAAAATCTGCACGCTGTAGCGCATCGGCAAAAAGCCCGCGCACCAGACAGACACTTAAACTTCCTTTCTCCAGATAACCACCGATTGCGGTCGGGGTAAATCGCCAACCTAACTGAGCCAGTTCCTGGTCTTCTAAGGCTCCCGCTAAAGCACAAAGGTAGTGCAACTTGGGGGGGGCTTGTCCTCCAAGTTGTACCAATTGGCTCAAGAGGAGTTGTAAATTGCGGTAGGCTTCCGGGGGACGGGAGCCTGGCAAAAGGAGGCCGACGCGGCTGCTTTGAGGGATGCCTAACGTTTCAAAGTTAAATCCTTTTGGTTCCAAGCCATCCATCATCGGATTTCCCAGATAGTAGGCCCGTTCTATCTTTTTCTCTTTGAGATTGTTGGTGGTGATCTGATCACGGATAAAGACAGCCCGACACTTCGTGGAATTCATGAGCCAGCGGTCCCAAGGGTCGAAAACCGTTGGTTTCCCCCCAATGTAATAATCGGACTTAGCGGTAGCTACAAAGGCATAAGGCAATCCTGAAGCCCAAGCAAAAAGTTGGGCAACAATATCTCCCACCGCCAGAATAAAGTCTCCGCTTTTTTGCCAGGTCTTGATAGCTTTCCACTGCTGAACCGTCAGTCCACCCAAGCCTCCTTGGAGATCCTTGAGCAGTTCCTTGCTATCCATGTAGACGAATCCACCGGACGGTAGCACTTTAGTAGGGCCAATAACTGGAATCCCCAGTTTTTCATAGGCTTCCCCTAGTCCCACAATCGGTAGAGCAGAAAGGGTGATTGGATAGTGACGCAGATATTCCAAGATGCGCACGGCTACTTGATCTTCGCCGTGACCATTACTAATACAAAGAACTTTGGTCTGCATCGGGCTATTTTAAAACCTATGCGTTATTTTTATCTGCACGGTTTTGCTTCGGGTCCAGGGACGGTCAAAGGTCAATACTATCGCGCTCGGTTCGCTGAGCAAGGTATTCCTTTAATTTTGCCAGATCTCAATGATGGCGATTTTGAACATATCAATCTCACCCGGCAACTCGCCGTCATTCAGAAAGCGCTGGGGAATAGCCCAGAACCCGTGACGCTCTTAGGGTCCAGCCTTGGGGGATTGCTGGCTGTCTTAACCGCTATCCAAGATGACCGTGTGCAGCAGCTTGTGTTGTTAGCGCCTGCCTTTCAGTTCTTTGCCCGTTGGTTTGCCAGTGCTCCTCCAGACTTTCTGTTGGCATGGAAAGAAGCAAACTACACCGAAGTCTTTCATTATGGATATCGAAAAATCTGCCGTTTGCACTATGACATCTTGACGGATGCGGTTCAGTATGACGAAGAATCCTTGGCCCGCTCTGTACCAACCCTTATTTTTCATGGCACAAAAGATGATGTGGTGCCTTATGGGTTGAGTGAAAAATTTAGTGCAACTAGGCCTTGGGTTAAACTGGTCCTTATGGATAGTGACCATCAGCTAACAGACGTGCTAGAGACACTGTGGCAAAAAACGGCTGCCTTTTTAAAGGTATTACTTTAAGTATCTAACTTTATTAATCCAAGCGGTAATGCTTCCTCTGGCATGAATTTTCGAGGTTATATCTGATTGTGCAAAATGCTCTGATAATAACTACGAGGTTTTACAGTCATGTTCCCAATTTTGTTATTATTTTTCAGTGCATACACATAGTGACATCTTTCTTAAAGTAGATATATTAGTAAAGTATTACCTGCATAAGACTTGATGAAAGTTGCAGGTACCTGTACGTAGATATACGTATGGCAGATTCTTCCATCGCTGTCGTTTTTAGTTGGACCTATTTTTATGCCTCAGAATACCCACGGAACTTTTGATTCAACAAATAATCTCAATAATGGTACTTTTCGGGAGACAGAGCTAATCGGTATTATTGGTGATAACAGTACTTCCTTTGAGAGGAAGGATTCTACTGAATCAGTATCTGAACAATCTTTGCATTCTGTTGAATTGGGTTCCAATCCATCTTCTGAAAGTTCATCAGCAGATATCAAGGGGGTGACGGAGGCTAGAGGCAACCACTCTGGTGCGGCAGAAGGGGCGCAGGGTTCAGAAATGGGTGTAGTTTTGTTTGCGGAAAATCTCAAGGACAAGCTAGCCCCTGGTCTTACAGGGAAAATTAAGCCTGTTGACGATATGAATAACATGTCAACTTTCAACAAATTGACAGCGCTTAACGGTCTGTTTCGCCAAGCGCTCAATCAAGAGGATGTTCTCAAAACAGTGGTTGCTGAGACCAGGCAGTTCCTCAAGGCTGACCGAGTCATCGTTTTTCGCCTTGACGAGGATTTGAGTGGTGTGATTACTCAAGAGTCGGTTGCTCCTGGTTTTCCAGAAACCATCGGTAGGTATACTGAAGATCCCTGCTTCAAAGATTGGTTTGCGAAGCTTTACTTGGAAGGTCGCGTCGCTGTTGTCAATGACATATATCAGACTGACTATGCAAGATGCTACATTGAGGCTCTAGAAAGAGTCGCTGCGAGGGCCATTCTAGTCGCACCCATCATCGAAGATGAGCGGTTACTGGGCCTATTGATTGTTCATCAGTGTTCAAGGCCCAGAGCGTGGCAGCAGCATGAGATTGATCTATTTACCCAAATAGCAATTCAGGTGGGAGTTGCTCTAGAGCGGGCGAGTTTATCAGAGCAGCGGAAAGCAGAAGTTAAACGGGCAGAACTACAGGCCAATATTACTCGTTTACTCCATAAAGATGGCCTCGACTGTGATGGTGTTCTCAAAACATCGGTGATTGAAACCAAGCAAGCCCTCAAGGCTGACCGAGTTATTGTTATTCGCCTCGATAAGGATTTGAGTGGTGTGGTTACCCAAGAAGCAGTAGCTCCTGGTTTACCGCAAGCATTGCATCGAGAAATTGAAGACCTTTACTTCAAAGAGGGGTATGTGAATTATTACCAGGAAGGTCAAGTTACAATCATCAATGATATTCACAAAGCCAACTTTGCCCAATGTTATATTGAAGCTCAAGAAAGAGTTGCAGCTAAAGCTATTTTAGCTGCCCCGATTATTACGGAACAACAGTTATATGGATTTTTAATTGCCCATCAATGCTCTATGCCACGGGAATGGCAACAGGCAGAGATTGATTTATTTAGCCATATAGCGATTCAAACAGGTGTCGCTCTAGACCGGGCTAGTCTCTTAGATCAACGCAAGACCGAAGCTAAGAGATTGCAATTACAGATGAGTATTACCAAAATGCTCCATCAAGAAGCACTCAACTTAGGGAATGTACTGAAGACAACGGTTGTGGAGACTAGACAGTTTCTGAGAACAGACCGGATGATGATCTTGCGTTTTAATGAGGACATGAGTGGGGTTATTGCTCAGGAATCGGTTGTTCCTGGATTGGTGAGAACCCTGGACAGCCATATTGAAGATCCTTTCTTTGTTGAGTTGTTTACAAAGCTCTATAAAGAGGGTCAAGTATTTGTCATTAATAATATTCACGAGACAAATTATGCTAAGTGCTACATTGATGCCTTAGAAAGAGTTGGAGCCAAAGCTGTTTTGGCTGCACCGATCATCCGAGATGAGCCTCTTCTAGGTCCGCAACTGTATGGTTTGTTAATTGCCCATCACTGCTCTGGACCGCGGAATTGGTCCCAATCAGAGGTCGATTTATTTGCTCAAGTAGCGATTCAAACAGGCTTTGCTTTGGAAAGGGCTGATTTGTTGGAAAGCCGAGAAGCTGAGATAGAGAAGGTCTCCTTTCAGACAGATGCTTCCCAGTTGATCCAGATGATTCGTACATCGACAAGTCCAGAGGAAGTTCTGAAGGAGGCAGCGGAGGAAGTTAGACAGCTCTTAAAGACAGACCAAGCGATTTTCTTGTGCTTCAATGAGGACTGGAGTGCGATTATTACCCAAGAATCCGTGGCCCCTGGTTGGCCCGAGACCATCTACCGACGCCTGGAAGACCCCGCATTTGAAGAGTGGTATGCACAACATTATAAAGAAGATAAAGTGTATGCCATCAATAGCACTCGTGAAGCTGCTGACTATTACATCAAAGCGCTCGAGCAGATTGATGCAACGGCTTACTTAGTGGCTCCGATTACCAAGGGCGAACAGTTATATGGTCTATTGATTGCTCTACAGCTCTCAGGTCCTCAGGAATGGCGGCAATCTGCGATGGATGCTTTCCATCAGATAGCGGTTCGGATCAATTTTGTTTTTGAGCAAAGAGAGATGAAAGAACAGCAAGAAGCTCTGTTGCGTGAGAAAGCAGCCCTTCTCGTGCAAGAGCAACGTGCAAGCGAAGCTTTGACTGTAATTGGGATGAGTCAAGAAGACATGGAGCGACAACGGGAGGAGTTGCAGCGACAGCAAGAGGAACTGTTGAGGCAAAAGCAGGAACTGAAGGAGCAGGGCGAGGCTGCCCGTAAAGCATTGGTAGCCGCTAGCTTAAATCAGAAGATGCTGCGGGAGCAACGGGCAGTCTTGCTAAAGCAACGGTCCGCTTTACTTAAGCAGCGCAAAGATTTGCTAGAGCGTCTGAATAGAGGAGAAGATGGAACGGAGAAAGATAACAATGTTCTTGAAAAACTCAAGCAACTGTGGCCGTCGCGTTGAGCGCAGGATTATCTCGGTACTAACTTGTCCGGCTAGTGAGATAAAGGTCTATGGTGTTTTCTCCTGCTCCACGGACTGCGACTTCTGCATCTCTTCCGAAGAAACTATTTAGTTTGTCTTGCTTCTCTTTCCACTTTTCCAAGGAAGCTTTAGGAGAATCGAAGCGGAGGACTAGCGTGTATCGACCGTCAATGATCTTTTCATCAAAAGCAGCCAATTTAGGAACGCCACTCTCACGGTAGGTCAGTTTCAATCGAGAGAGTGGCTCTTCCATGTGCGTTTTTTTTAGATAGACATACTGGTCAATATCTTGCAGGATTTGCTTCTGAATAGGTGTCTGCTGGCCGATATATTTTTCTAAATCTGAAGGGGGTGGATTCAAACGAGGCGCAGGTTTGACCTCATTGATTTTGAGGGGAATAGCCGCAAAAAGCGCAAACACCCCAAAGTAAAAGCCAATAAAGCTAAGGTTGGTCAATAAGTCGTTTTTTTCCGGAATGAAGTAGCAAACTGCAAATATTCCTAGAAATACTACAGTGAGGCCGACCACTAAGTTAGCAACAGAAAATTTCATAGACTCATCATAAAATTTTCTGGCCTCAAAAGCATATCAAGACGGTCTTAGACATTTGTTTCACGTCGGGTCAGAGATTCTCGGAGTATATGTTGCGCTTCGATCCGGGCCGCAAGCCGGTCGCATACGATATCGCAAAGATCGAAGATCGCTGGGTCTGCAATGCTGTAGATCGCACTGGTTCCTTCGGCGCGGCGGCTGACAATTCCAGCATCGAGCAAAATGCGCAAGTGTTTGGATACATTGGCCTGATTGCCTTCGACCGCCTCTACTACCTCCCCCACGGTTCTATCGCTGCTCCGGAGTACCTGTAAGATTTTTAGGCGCATGGGCTCAGCCAACACCTGAAGATAGGCTGCAACCTGGATAAGTACTGCTTGACTGAAGGTTTTCATCATCCTAACCCTAGATTCAAAAGACATCATTTCCTTATTCTATCAGACTATTCATTTATAACTAAATAACGATATAGTAAGAAAAGAGATTTGGAGGCTTGAGATGAGTGATCTACTATTTCGCCAATTATTCGATGCTGAATCCAGCACGTACACGTACCTGATTGCAAACTTAGCAACGGGTTCAGCCATCCTCGTCGACCCTGTACTGGAACAAGTAGACCGGGATCTGAAGTTGCTCCAAGAACTGGGGCTTACCCTGCGCTATTGTCTGGAGACCCATGTGCACGCAGACCATATTACAGGAACGGCTCGTTTGCGAGAGGCTACAGGTTGTTTAGGGATTGTCCCTGAAAATGCTCAAACAGCCTGTGCTGACCGTTTGATCCGGGACGGTGAGTCATTAGCGCTTGGGTCGACAACGATTCAAGCGATCGCTACCCCAGGACATACCGATAGTCATATGGCCTACCTCGTCGACGGTGACCGAGTATTGACAGGAGATGCGTTACTGATACGAGGGTGTGGTCGTACAGATTTTCAAAGTGGGGATGCTGGAACCTTATTCGACTCTGTGACCAAGCGTTTGTTTACCCTTCCAGAGGAGACATTGGTCTATCCTGCCCATGACTATCGAGGCCATACCGTCTCGACGATTGGGGAAGAAAAGCAATGGAACGCTCGATTTGTTGGGCGAGACCGCTCAGGTTTTATAGAGTTTATGACTGATTTAGTCTTGCCCCAGCCCAAAAAGATTATGGAAGCCGTCCCTGCCAATGAGCGGTGTGGGAATGTGCCAGTCTTTGATTCCGTTAAATGATCCGTTCGCATAACCCATTACCAGCTTCCTAATGAAAGAAAACGAAAAATGAACATTGCCCAAGAGAAAAAAGTACAAGAAGTCGATGCTCTAACCTTAAAAAAAGGGGTAGCTAATTCCTGTGCCATGGCCACAATATTGGCTAAATTGCCCTACAACCGGCAAAAGTAGTAGTTTGCAGACCTAAAGGAAGCCCTCATGATTTGGTTTATTGGTCATCTGCTAGCAGCCTTTATTGGCTTAAGTCTGGGGCTCATTGGAGGTGGGGGTTCTATTCTCGCTTTGCCCATCCTTGTGTATGTGATGGGAATACCCCCCAAGCCAGCGGTGGCCATGACGCTTGTAATTGTAGGGACGGTCAGCTTGTTAGGGGCGATCCCCCATTGGCGAGCCGGCAGTGTCAATCTCAAAAAGGTTGCGCTGTTTGGTCCCGCAACCATGGTTGGAGCTTATTTAGGCGCCAGGCTAGCTGGCTCGGTTACAGATAGCTTCCAAATGTTGTTATTTGCTGCAGTGATGCTGCTCGCCTCCGTTCTCATGCTCCGCGACAAAAAAGCAGTGGTGCAAATAGCAACCTTAGAAGATGGCGTTTATGTCGAACCTGTTTACAAGTACTACTGGCTATGGCTCCTGACGGTGGGCATCGCGGTGGGAGTGCTGACCGGATTGGTTGGAGTTGGAGGTGGTTTTGCCGTCGTTCCAGCCCTCGTTCTTTTGGGAAAAACCTCGATGAAGGAAGCGATTGGGAGTTCACTGTTGATTATTGCCCTCAACTCCGCCACTGGTTTTCTAGGCTATCTCGGTCAGGTAGATTTGAACTGGGGACTGATGGGTTCGTTCATTATTGCGGCAAGTCTTGGAACGATAGGCGGAGCTCACTTGTCCCAGTTTGTTCAAGCCAGTCAATTGCGTAAGGGGTTTGCCTTCTTTCTGCTTGCGATGGGAGCATTTATTCTGTTTCAGAATCGAGCAGCATTTCTGTAGCAAAGACGCCTATGTCCGGTGCAGGCAATCCAGAATGGCTATAGCTATGCATGAATGTTGTAAAGAGCACCTGCAGGTTTAGGCATTGAATAGTCTTAATACTAGGAGGTTTATGGAGCAGCGTGGTGTAGACCTTTGGTCTCGCGGAGCGGGTTGGGTAATAGTCCAGGTCATTTTATTTGCTTTGATTGCTTTAGCGCCCCAGGTTGCTTTACCTTGGACTGCTCCTGCCTGGATATCTGTGCTTTTTGGCCTTCCACCCCTCCTTTTAGGTCTGTTTGTGTTGTTTGCCAGCATCCTTAATCTGGGGAAAAATTTAACTCCATACCCTCGTCCACTTTCTGATAGTCAACTTGTGACTATAGGAGTCTATAGCTTGGTCCGTCATCCAATGTATTTCAGTGTAATCCTGCTGTCTCTGGGCTTTTCTCTGCTGACTACTAATCCTATACGCTTGGGATTAACGGCTATGCTTTTTGTATTTTTTGATGCAAAATCTCGCCAGGAAGAGACATGGCTTAAGCAAAAATTTCCAAACTATATCCATTATCAAAAGCGCGTAAAGAAATTAATTCCCTGGCTTTACTAGGATATGCCTGTGGCAAAAGAAAGGAAACAATAGCCAAGCGTAGCTGATTTTGCATCTTTACAAAGCAGATGCTATGATAATTCTTAACATAAACTTGTTAAAAGTTTTAGGAGTTCGCAATGTATTTTATGTTGCTTTCTGCAGCATAAAGATTTGAGTCTTCAAATTCTGTTTTTACATCAACATAGTACCTATGAAAATCGCTCAAATTGCACCGCTTTGGGAACAAGTCCCCCCCCCTCGTTATGGGGGTATCGAACTAATTGTTAGTTTGCTTACGGATGAGTTGGTTCGTCGTGGTCACGATGTGACGCTATTTGCCTCTGGGGATTCTATTACAAAAGCCTCATTGATTTCTTTTCACGATAGGGCCTTGCGTCTTGATCAGAGCGTTAAAGAACCTTCTGTTTATGAGCAGATGATGCTTAGCCATGTGTATCGAAATGCTGATCAATTCGATATAATTCACTCCCATGTTGGTTGTCCTGCCCTACCTTTTGCTGCCTTTGTTAACACTCCCACTGTTCATACAACCCATGGTATTTTTACCCCTGATAATGAAAAACTTTTTCAGCATTTTGCTGAGCATGCCTACGTCAGTATTAGCGAAGCACAACGAGAATACCGTCTGGGCTTAAATTATATTCATACCGTCTATAACGGCATCGATACGAGTATCTACCCTTTTCAGGATAAGCCCAGCCAACCAGCCTATCTTGCGTTTGTCGGTCGTCTTTCTCCAGAAAAAGGTCCCCAAGAAGCTATTGCCATCGCTCAGGCTACAGGACTTCCGCTAAAGATGGCGGGAAAAATAGACGCTGTTGACCGAGACTTCTATGCAGAGAATTTGGCTCATCTCATTGATGGGGATCAAATTCAATATCTTGGTGAAGTTTCCCATGAACAGAAAGTAGAACTTTTAGCAGGGGCTACCGTTACCTTGTTCCCGATTACCTGGCGAGAACCGTTTGGTCTGGTGATGATTGAATCCATGGCTACGGGCACACCCGTAGTGGGTATGGCTCTTGGCTCCGTTCCCGAGGTTATTGAACACGGAAAAACAGGCTTTGTTTGCAATAGTCGCGAAGAGATGGCAGATGCTGTCCTGGACGCGATTAAGCTGGACCGTAGAACCTGTAGACAACATGTACTCAATCGATTTAATGTTCAAAAAATGACGGACGAATATGAGAGAGCCTATCGGATGCTCATAAAACAAAAAAAATGATGCATTTGTTCAACCAGTAACATTTTAAGAAGTTGAATCTTTAAGTAATGCTTAAGCCTTGGATATGTCAGTATTATCCCTGACATGAGACTTCTTTTTGTGATTTAGTTGTGTATGGAAATTACCATGAAACTATAGCGATCCCTGGGTACTCTCTGGAATGACCTTGAACATCCTTGAAGTGAATTATTCTGATGCGGACAAAATGGACAACAAAATCTTTGTTCCCGCTGACCAGATGCCGATCCCTGAATGGCCCTGTGTGCTGGGTGAACGGCCTCAGCCAACCCTTACCCTCAAAGGGGATGAGCTATTTCTCATTACAGATACCTTAGGCAATATTGCTGGTTCCTGTGGAGATGATATAGCTGCGAGCATGGGCTTATTTTGTAACGACACTCGCTTTCTTAGCCGCTTAGAGTTACAGATTGATGGCAGACCTGCTGTTCTGTTGAGTAGTACTGCTGAAAAAGGGTTCATGCTGTCGGTATTGTGCACCAATCCGCAAATTGAGGCGGGATCTATTGTTCTACGCGCGGATAGCTTAGGTATTCGGCGAGAAATGGTGCTTAGTGGTGGCTTATTTGAAGAGTTAGAAATTTGTAACTATGCCACCAGTGCTGTCAGTTTCGAACTCAGCCTTAGCTTTGATGCTGATTTTGCTGATTTGTTTGAAGTCCGGGGGTATAAGCGGGCACAAAGGGGGCAAATTCTACGGGAAGTTAAAGCAGAACCCAAACCTTCTCTTGAGCCTTCTCTTGAGGGAAAAGAGGAATTATCCCTACCTCGTGATGAGCCACCTCGTATCGAAGAGCTAACGCTAGCCTATAGAGGGCTGGATGAGTCCTTGGCTGAGTCCCATATCCAGTTCGTACATCGCCAACCCGATAAGCTCAAAGGTTATACGGCTGTCTGGCGATTTGAGCTGGCTTCCCATGAGACCCAGAGGCTAGGCTATCGACTCCAAATGTTTACCAATAAGAAACTTACTTCTAAGGTCAGTCCTCCTGCGACTTTGGTCCAAGCGAAGGCCTTGGAGCTATTGGAGGAGCAGACCTGGAGTCAGCAAGTTACCCGGATTCATTCAGACGATCCTGCCTTTAACCAAATCCTCGACCGGGCGGAGCAGGATATCTATCTGTTGCGTCAATCATTTGGCAAGAATCAGGCCCTTTCGGCGGGCGTGCCTTGGTTCTCCACTTTATTTGGTCGTGATTCCATCATCAGTGCCTCGCAAACCTTAATTCTGGACTCAACCATTGCCCGTGAGACCCTATTGATTCTGGCAGAGTATCAGGGCAAGGTTGATGATGAATGGCGTGATGAGCAGCCTGGAAAGATTCTGCATGAACTCCGGGTCGGTGAGATGGCCCGTTGTGGAGAAGTGCCGCATACACCCTATTACGGTACCGTAGACGCCACTCCTCTATGGTTGATGCTCTATGCCGAATACTATGCCTGGACGCACGACCGAGAAACTCTGGAGCGTCTATGGCCTAATGCTCGTGCTGCCATGGACTGGGTGGATCGCAACTGCAAAGACTTAGGGTACTTGAGCTACGCCCGTAAATCCAAACGAGGTCTTGCCAATCAGGGTTGGAAAGATTCGGAAGATTGCATCGTGGACCGCAGAGGACAGCTTGCGACAGGGCCTATTGCCTTGGCTGAAGTCCAAGCCTACGTCTATGCAGCCAAAATGCGCTTGAGTGAGATTGCCCGGTTGAGAAAACGAATTGACTTGGCAGATCGCTGGCAAGAGCAAGCGAGAGAGCTAAAGATTCGTTTTAATCGCGACTTTTGGATAGAAGACCAAGATTACTGTGCGCTGGCATTGGATGGAGAAGGTCGACAGGTGGACAGCATTAGCTCTAATCCTGGTCACTGCCTGCATTTGGGTATTTTGGATGAGGAAAAAGCGCATAGTGTTGCCGAACGGCTACGGGCTCCGGATATGTTCAACGGCTGGGGAATTCGTACGTTGAGTAGTCTTTCTCCTGCCTATAACCCGATGGGTTACCACGTTGGCTCCGTCTGGCCCCACGATAATGCTTTGATTGCTATGGGTTTGCGCTCTTTGGGCATTACGGACCAGGCGCTTGAACTCTCTAAAAGCCTGTTTGACATGACCTTGCATCAGCCGTACAAGCGTCCCCCAGAGCTTTTCTGCGGTTATGGTCGTATGGATGATAGCGCTCCTGTTCAGTACCCTGTAGCTTGTTCTCCTCAGGCATGGGCCACGGGAAGTATTTTCCAACTCCTCCAAATGATGGCCAACCTGGTACCGGATGCGCCCAGTAATTGTTTGCGGATTATTGAACCGGCGCTCCCTGAATCGATTAGCCGCCTTTCTTTCCAGAATCTGCGGGTAGGTTCCACGCTGGTTGACCTGGAATTCGAGCGTTCCGGCAGTACTACGGCGTGTCGGGTAGCCAGGAAGCGGGGAAATCTTCGGGTTGTCATTGAAGCCTAAGAAGGATTTGCCTTTTTAGTTCAAAGTTTGGTACCCTTATCACTTGTGCTCTAAAGACGCAATCCATGGGTCCCGATGAGCAGCACGGCGTTAAGCTCGTGCAATTTGCAGGAGAATGTAGCGCATGTCAGCAGTAGAGAAGACCGTACTTACCACGGAAAAAACGGTCGTTAAAGATTGGTATGTACTTGATGCGGAAGGGCAACGCCTAGGCCGTTTGGCTACCGTGGCGGCAAATCTTTTGCGCGGGAAGCATAAACCCACCTTCGCCAATGATGTAGATGCGGGAGATTTTGTCATCGTGGTCAATGCCGACAAGGTTGTGGTCACGGGTAAGAAAATTGATCAAAAGGTCTACTATCGTCACTCCGGTAGACCCGGTGGCATGAAGATGGAGACTTTCCGGAACTTGCAACGTCGCTTACCCGAAAGAATTGTGGAAAAAGCGATCAAGGGCATGATTCCCCACACACGTCTAGGGCGCCAGCAGTATACCAAGCTGAAAGTTTATAAAGGGGCTGAGCATCCCCACCAGGCCCAACAGCCTAAATCCTATCCCTTGAATACAACCGGAGAAAATTCATGAGTGGCCCTGTGTACTACTGGGGAACGGGACGGCGCAAGAACTCAATCGCCCGTGTTCGTTTGACGCCCGGCGAAGGAAAGATCACGATCAATGATCGAACTGGCATCGATTATCTCAATACCAGTAGAAGACTTTTGATGGCAGTTCGCCAGCCTTTAGAAACTTTGGGCTTGGAAAACCAGTACGATATGATCGTCAATGCTCATGGTGGTGGCCTTTCAGGTCAAGCTGGAGCTATCCGTCAGGGTGTGGCTCGCGCGTTATGCGAATTGAGTCCAGAAAATCATAAGCCCCTCAAAGTAGAAGGCTACCTGACTCGAGATGCTAGAACCGTAGAGAGTAAGAAATACGGTCTTAAAAAAGCCCGCAAAGCTTCTCAGTTCTCCAAGCGTTAATTCGTTTACTCAGTTTATTGAGTTTACTCAATTCATTAGGTTAAAAAGCGCCATGCCGAAGCAAGACATTCATCCTGCCTACGAAGAGACCACGATTGTTTGTGGATGTGGGACTCAATATAAGACCCGTTCTACCCGTAAGACGGCATCCGGGATCATTCAGACGGAAATTTGCTCTGCCTGCCATCCCTTTTTCACAGGTCAACAAAAGCTTGTGGATACGGAAGGACGGGTTGACCGCTTCCTGAAGAAGTACAGCATGAAGTCCAAGTAAGACCGGGAGCTTATCAAATTAGTGTGAGCTGGGTATTTTTTTATAATATTCTTTCTCTTGACAGTAGAAGGAATACTCAGTATGGATTTTGAACTTCGGATTGTTGTCGAAAAGGTCGCTATTAGCACTCCAGAAGTGGTCTAACGCAATACCGTCAAAGTCTACGATGTCACCCCTCCTGAATCAATCTTAGATCTGGGTCTGCGTCATTCTGAACAAATTTCACTTTTAGAAAAGATTCAGAACTCTGTTCTAGCTGAGCAATCTAAGCTCAAAGGTTTATAGGAATATCTGAAGCGAAACCAAGACTATATTGTCAACTACGATGAGCGCAAGGGTTTGGAAAAGACCTTTACGAATCGAGTGGCTGAGTCTCATATCGAATCATTTATCAATGCCCGTCACAAAAAGAGTGGAAAGATGCGATGGAGCCGTGAAGGTGCGCACAATGTTCTTCCAATACGGTCAGAAATTATCAGCAAAGACTGGCCAGAACAGTGGCAAGGGGCAGTACTCTCAGCTTTGGGAGCAGGAGCATGAAAAGCCCTAAACCACAATACTTTGATACGCTCTCCTCTTCAATCAAATTGCAACCCTCGGACTCAAGGGCTATTTCCTAGCTTTGCCTTTCGTCCAGGAAAGTTAGTAGCCACAGACGGGCGTCCCGTCTTCCAAATTCGATAGGCAAGTAGCCCCAAGACACTGAGTGCACTAAACCCGTATAAGCTTTGAGCCCACAGTGCAGAGCTATCCGTACCACTGCTAAACCCGTGGATCAAAACCAGCACAAAGAGCCCAAAACTCAAGAAGTGAATTAGCCGCCACATGCGTTTCCCTATCCACTTACGCACATAGACACTCAGGCCCACAAGCAGCATCAGGTAGAGTCCAACCTGGCCCAGGCCTACCGACAGAGGACGATAGTTTGCACTGGTAAAAGGGACGAGTACCTTGACTAAGGTGTAGCCAATATAGTGATCCCCAATCAGAATCAGGGCATGAAAAAGGGCAAAAGAGAGACCCAGTAAAGCGCTGTATTGATGTAGTTCAAAAGCAGTCGGTCCCCCTGGCCAGATGGGAGCCAGCTTACTCGTGATTAAAAGACCAAAAATCATCGATAACCAGAGCAAGCCAAAGGCAACAAAGGCCGTTGACCGGGAAAGATGCCAAAATACCTTGGGCGATTCCCCCGCTAAAGAAGTGGTTAAAGTAGGAAGCCAGGAAGGCAACACTATGATCGCAGCAAAAACACCGACCATTACGGCCACCAGCATCAGCAGTACATTCTGCCAGGCCATTACAGGTGGTTCTTCATCCCAGGCTTTGTTCTTGGTGGTTTCTAAAGTCATGATTTAGCTCCAAACATAGGATTTGAATCGACGACTGCGCAAAATCCGGCCCTCTTCCAGAATCAAAAGTCCCGCAAAGGATGGATGGGCTTCAAGCCACTGCAATCCAGCTTGGCTACCGAGGATAAGGACAACCTTAGCGGCCATTTCTGCCTCACAGGCTGTAGGCGCGATAATCGTTACGGTGAGCACATCAGTTTGCGCAGGTTGCCCGGTGCGCGGGTCTAAAATATGATGCTGCCAGTGGTCTCCTTGTTGCCAGCGGCGATAATCGCGGCCAGAGGTTGCTACCCCACCCCCTGAAAGCATCAGCATTTCAACTTCATGCCCATCTGGGTCCGTTACGCCTATCGGCCAGGCTGTGCCATCAGCCCGTGGTCCACTAATAGAAATATCGCCTCCAGCATCCACAAGGGCCGGGCCATGCTGGCTCAATTTTTGAACAGCCTGTTGTGCTGTCCATCCTTTAGCGATACCGCCTAGGTCCAGTTGCACGCCTAAGGGCAAGCGAATAGAACGGGTTTGCACACTACATTCGATAGCTTGCCAATCTTTAACCGCCATCGGAGTCTTGGTCTTTAGATAAATAGAAGCTCCAGACGGCTGACCAGATAGTTGCAGGGGTGAAAAGCTGCGGTCATAACCAGCCGATTCCATCGCAGTCAACAAGGTAGGTGTGACCAAGCCCCCACTGGTGGCAGCGGCCCTGAGTGCCGTCTGTACGACATCCCAAAGCACGCTGCTCACGGGAAATGCTCGGCCTCTATTGCGGTTGAGCTGACGTAGTTCACTATCGATCCGAAAACGGCTCAATCGTTGTTCCCAATCGGCAAACCATAGGGGCACTTCCGCGAGCCATTCGACTGATTGGGCATGAGCGGTGTCCAATACAGCCAGCATCTGGCAGTTCATGGCACGAAATTCTAAACTTTTCATAGCTTTAACGGGATGAACGGGTTGTCGTCACGGGAGCGGGTCTAGTTTTTGGAGCCGAACGCACCGCAGGGGCTTGTACTTTGGACTGTTTGATTAAGGCCGGACTCTGAGACTCTTTCAAGGTTGACGGTTGCTGGACGGGTTGAATAACAGCAGGTTGTACAATCTCCTGCGCTGCTGGTTGTGATAGTTGCGTATTGACAGGGGTTGCTTCTTGAGCAGCGAAGGCCTGCCAACCCGCCAGGGTAGAAACCGTTGCTAGCAGGGATATAAGCCATTTTAATCTCGTCGCAGGAGAAGAGCGCTTTTTTGTGGGTGATTTAGACATTTTGGATTACCTCCGAAAACTTTTTTACTCAATCGTATTCATGCTCAGCATGGTGCTCGTCAAAGGCGATGTATTCACCTTCATTTTCTTGTTCAATTCGGGCAGTTTTTTTGACGTGAGAACCATAGATGTTTCCTTTCATTTGGTTCCTTTCAAAAAACTGATTAGGGTCTTGTACAGGGCTTAACTCAGCTATTTCCGATGCGCGGTTACTCAGTGTAGGAACTGGCTTCTGAGCTTGTACCATGCTTACTAAAGGCGAGTTCGGCTGTTCGGCAATGATGGTTTGTTTGGATTGTATAAGGCTGCTAGAAATGCCACCGATTACAACCAATACAAATGCAGCCAGAGTGGTGCTTGTAAACAGGATGATTTTTTGTTTCATCGGATTCTTCCTTATTTTGAAACTCACTACATCTATTACTGTAAAGAAAAATTATGAAATGAGAATGAGATAGGGCAAACAATCAGTAAATAGGAAGTTTTATCAATAGCTCTAATTCAATTTGCTGAGATAGACAAGTAGACTGCTACGGGGGACAATATTAACCATCGACAGTATTGCTGCTGGAATGCGCAATATAGGCTAGAAGCTACTGGCAATAGGAGGTTACATCCTCGCCGCATATATCCGCCAGATAGGTCAGAGACTTGAAGCGAAGACTGACAAATTGCGTATAGAGCGGGTTAAGTTTGCAGAGGGGCGGAATGTGCAAGACGGTATGGCCAAAAAACGTGATGTCACGCTCAAAAGGACATTGGGCAGGAATGATTTTGCACAATAGCCGTGCCACTTTTGGGTTATGGATCTCGATGGATTCTACCCATTGGCGCAATGGTTGTAGCCAATCAACCTTAACTTCCTTGGGGGCGATTACAGGGGGAGCTTTAGTTCTGGATAGCGTTGGAGATGCATATACAGGCTTCATGAAAAACATCCTCGAGATTTCTTTCTCATTGTGGAACTCTCTACATCTATTACTAAAGAAGAATTATGAAATAAGGATGAGACAGAGGAGATAATCAGCAAATAGGAAGTTTTATCAATAACTAGACCAACTCGTTTAAGCTTCCTATTACAAACAGAGTTCCATAGCTTTTCCCGAGTATCAAATATTCCCGCTGAAGACCAGAGAACCAGATGGTTCGGTGAATATCTTAGCGGGTTTAAAGGATTTGTAAAAGGCATTTATGGCACTGTCAAGTTAACTGACTTAGTTGGAATGGTTTGTCTTCGGGGGACGTTTGTTTTTCTCCATGGTCTTGAGGTAGGTAACAAGATCATCAATGGTCGAATCCAATTTTGTTCTAATAACGACTGTGCATACCCCGCAGATTGCTGCGGTTGGGTCGTTCATTTGGCAACACCTCAAGGTCGGTTGGTAGCCTCGCTAATGGCATCCCTGGCTGAGTTTGAGCGCGACCTGCTCCGAGAACGCATTCGCTCTGGCATTGCTGCGGCCCAAGCACGGGGAGTCAAGTCAGGACGGCGGTTTGGGCAACGAGTTAAAGCAGACCGCCTGACACCAGAGGTTCTTCAACTCGTTGAGAAGAAGCACTCTTACCGAGCAATTGCAGAACAGCTCCACATCAGCAAAAACACAGTTGGGGATATTGTCAAACGACATCGACTGACATCATGATAAGTTGGACAACCACCAGTCCTTTGATCCCATTGGTTCGGGCGAAATTGAGAGTGCTCACCGCTTTATTATTCAAAGTCGATTGAAATGCTCTGGGAGTTGGCGGACGGTTGAAAAGGCTGAGGCCATGCTAGCGCTGAGAGCATTGTGGGCTAATCAAGATTGGGATGCTTATTGGCTTAACCTCTCTTTCAGAGACGCTTAACAAGAACTTTTACTTTTAATTACACCCCTCCTCACGTTTAGTTTTTCCCGCTCCTTCTCTCCTCTTTGCGTAAGGACTGTATCTTTGAGCCATGAAGACAAATACTCTTTCCCCAGAACTGCTCCACAAGATGGATGCCTACTGGCGCGCCGCCAATTATCTGTCGGTAGGCCAGATTTATCTTTACAACAATCCGCTACTAAAGCAGCCTTTGAAGCTGTCTGACGTAAAGCCGCTTGTGGTTGGACACTGGGGCACGACGCCGGGCCAAAACTTTATCTATGTGCATTTGAACCGTGTCATCAAAAAGTACGACCTGGATATGTTCTACATCGCTGGTCCCGGTCACGGCGGCCCGGCGCTGGTGGCCAATATATACCTGGAAGGCACCTATAGTGAAATTTATCCTAACATCAGCCAGGACGAAGCCGGGCTAAAAAAGCTATTCAAGCAATTCTCATTTCCCGGCGGGATTTCAAGCCATGTTGCGCCGACGACGCCGGGGTCAATTCACGAAGGTGGGGAGCTGGGGTACTCGCTCAGCCATGCCTTCGGGGCCGCGCTCGACAATCCCGATCTGATTGTCGCTTGCATCGTCGGCGATGGTGAAGCGGAAACAGGCCCCTTGGCGACGGCATGGCAATCCAATAAGTTTCTTAACCCAATTACCGACGGAGCCGTGCTGCCGATTCTGCACCTCAATGGCTATAAGATTAGCAACCCGACCGTCCTGGCCCGCATCGAGCATGACGAATTGGAGCAATTTTTCCTGGGCTGTGGCTGGATGCCCTATTTTGTGGAAGGTGATGAGCCGGAAGCGATGCATCAACTCATGGCCGGTACTTTGGAAAAGGCCATCGCGAGCATTCAGCAAATCCAAAGCAATGCACGAAACAGGAATGACCCCACTCGGCCGCGCTGGCCCATGATCGTTCTGAGGTCACCCAAGGGCTGGACAGGACCAAAAGTTGTCGATGGTTTGCAAGTTGAAGGCACGTTCCGAGCGCACCAGGTGCCGCTCCTGGTGGATTCCGAGCATCCCGCTCATGTCCAGCAGCTCGAAAGCTGGATGAAAAGCTACAAAGCCGGGGAGCTGTTCGATGAGGATGGCCGGCTCATGCCGGAATTGGCCGAGCTGGCCCCGAAGGGCGATCGACGGATGGGTGCCAATCCTCACGCCAACGGTGGCATTCTGCTACGCGACCTACGAATGCCGGATTTCCAGCTCCACGCGGTGAATGTGCCTTCGCCCGGTGCCGTTGACGGCCAAGATACGCTCGTGCTGGGTAAGTTCCTGCGTGACGTGGCCAAGCTGAATCAGGGGCAGCGGAATTTCCGTATCTTTGGTCCCGATGAGACGCTCTCGAATCTCCTGGGTGCGGTTTTTGAAGTTACCAATCGTCAGTGGGAGGGCCGGGAAGAAAAGAATGATGAATTCCTCGCGCCCGCCGGAAGTGTGCTGGACTCAATGCTCAGCGAGCACCAGTGTGAGGGTTGGCTGGAGGGTTATCTGCTGACCGGGCGGCACGGGCTGTTCAACAGCTATGAGGCCTTCATTCGCATCGTCGACTCGATGTTCAGCCAGCACGCCAAGTGGCTGAAGGTCACATCGGAACTCCCCTGGCGACGACCGATCGCCTCGCTGAATTATCTGCTCGCCTCTCACGTCTGGCAGCAGGATCATAATGGCTTCACGCACCAGGATCCCGGCTTCCTTGACCACGTCATCAACAAGAAGGCCGATATCGTGCGCGTTTACCTGCCGCCCGACGCGAACTGTCTGCTGTCGGTCTTTGATCACTGCTTGCGAAGTCGGCACTACGTGAACGTGGTGGTTGCGGGGAAACACGCGCTCCCCCAATGGCTGACCATGGACGCGGCGGTCGTGCATTGCACGGAAGGAATCGGCATCTGGCAATGGGCAAGCAACGACCAAGACGCCGAGCCGGACGTGGTGATGGCTTGCTGTGGAGATACGCCTACGCTGGAGGTTTTGGCTGCCGTTTCCATTCTTCGCCGGCATCTGCCGGATCTGAAAATCCGGGTAGTCAATATCGTCGACCTGATGAAGTTGCAGTCTAAGAGCGAGCACCCGCACGGACTAAGTGACACGGATTACGACTCGATCTTCACAACCGACAAGCACATCATCTTTGGCTTTCATGGATACCCCTGGCTGATCCATCGGCTAACCTACCGGCGCACCAACCGTAACCTCCACGCCCTTAGTGTCTTAATGGTACGAAGGCTTGAATTGTATATGGGGCTTGTGTTGTACGACTTAAGAGCTTGGAAAGATAGGTCAAACTCCTTCCCATTAAGGCAGTGATGTGGCTGTGGTCTCTCCTG
>JBAUTB010000095.1:0-11323 GCA_049582005.1 Gloeobacterales cyanobacterium
GTCAATATTTTTTCCTTGGTAAGGTAACCATTTTTTGAAAATATACTGGAATGAACTATTACAGTTAAAGAAAAGACTAGAGCCTACCAAAAAGACGGTAAGATTTTCTATTTTCTTTTTAGTATCGAGCCAATTACTGAGCGCATAGAGGGCAGCTATATAACTTAGAGCCATCACCAAATACCAATGACTCCGATGGGGCACATGGGAAAAAATCGTTGAAGTAACCAGAGCTATAACCCAAAGGAGGGCTGCCCAATCCAAACCATTCCCCAATCCTCTATAGGGCTTGCTCAAGCGACGTAACTGCCATATACCCCAGCCCGCAGCAACCAGTAATCCTCCACTCAAAATCGGTGCCCAAGGCCAGCGAGTCATATTCATGTAGCTGAAATCTAGCCATAGGAAGAGCAGGTAAAATGCTCCGAGCGCCACAGGCATGACGTAGCTATACCAGGGAGTAGCAGCTTCCTGCACCTGCGGCTCTGAGCTTGGAGGCTTTACCGGGATAAATTGTTCGGTCATATCTAGGGTTTGGAGTTCTTTCTTAGTATGCCCAACCTGTGGCCTCTGTCCTTAACTGTCTACTGCAACAGGGTATTTTACGGTTTATACTAACTGCACAAAAATTTAGCTAGCCCTTCATACAAAACATATAGGAAATATTATAAGGATTGAGCAATCGAGCAGCCTCGCTAACGCTCGGCAGGTGTTGGGATGAAATTCCACATTGGATATGCGCTTTGTTAATCCGTTTGGGGACGGCGGATTTGAATGTGGCAATCAATAACCATCATCGGTTTGAATAAACGATGGGATGCCTATATTGTGAAAATGACATGATGTGGATTATTCCACCTCGTACAGCCCTTCATATTTACGGGTGCAGTCTGGGAGATTCTGACTAATTTAAAGGGAGTCAGGAAAAGGTTGGCGTCCGTGCAAAACCCGCAAAATCTCAATTCGGTTATTTCGGACACGGTACACAACAATATAAGACGTACCGCTAATCACCAATTCACGAGTTCCAAAAATCCGACCTTGTCGTCCTAAGCTAGGCATAGTGGCGAGTTTACTAATCGCTTGGTCGAGACGGTTAGCGATCTTGTTAGCTGCTTCAGGATCTTCTTCAGCGATATATGTCCGGATGTGAATGGCATCCTGAACCGCAGCGAGTAACCAAACTATGGGCATGGGGTAGCAGTCTCATCCTCTGTGCCCCAAGTATTCAGCCAGACAGACACATCCTCATGAGCAATCCACTCCGCATCAGGAGCATCGGCTTGTTGAATAGCCTCTTCAATCTGCTGGATCTGCCAAGATTCCTGCTCAATGTAGGCCGTGATTGCTTCAGCCGCTAACCAAGACTTGCTACGCTGAGTACTTTTAGCTAAGGCTTCCAGTTTGGCTTTGAGCCCAGCATTCAAGCGCACCGTAATAGTTGTCGTTTCGGGCATTGACCCAGTAGATGGCTTCATGCTCTGATTGTACACAATATATACAATCGAATCTCATAGTAGGGATTTACCGTCCCTGAATGAGGCGCTGCATACTCCGCTTGCACGGAAGGATCTATACTCGTACTTAATTGCGTGCGATATGATCTAAGAAAGTAGAGAACTCGATATGAGAGCACTTCCGAATGTTGGGGTAAAGATAGCCTCGGTCAATAAGGCCAGAGCCACACTGTATCGTTTAATTGATGAAGTTTGTGACAGTCATGAACCGGTGGTGATTACAGGTAAGCGGAATAATGCTGTCCTCGTTAGTCAGGAAGATTGGAATAATATCCAAGAGACGTTATATCTAGCCTCGATTCCGGGGATGGTCGAATCGATTAAAGCAGCAGCAGCAGAACCTCATGAAGAAGCTGTCCCACTCGAAGCATTGAAAGAATTATGGGACATCGAGTAAATGCCTTGGACCATCGAGTTAACCCAGCGTGCCTTCAAAGATGCTGCAAAACTGAAGAGCGCACCCTTATCACAAAAAGCTTGGGCACTCATAGCTCTCATGCAGACGAATCCCTACATCAACCCACCTTCTTATGAAAAGCTAGCGGGAGACCTAAAAGGATATTACTCCCGCAGAATTAATGACCAACATCGTTTGGTCTATGAAGTTCTGGAAGAAAAACAGTTGATCCGCATTATCCGGATGTGGAGTCACTATGAACAAGCGGAGAATCAGCATAAATAGAGCCACCGTGATCACAGAGGGGCCAACAGTCCCACTATGGAAGTGCAACGGCTGCGCATGGCCTTTGGCCTACCTGTAGGGACGGTTGGTTGGAGAGCCGGGGGTTGTCTTTGCGTAAGGCCTAGCAGAATAAGCCTTAGACCTCAACTATAGTGAAAAAAGTCTGGACACGAAGTGCGGTGCCTTCAAGATGGATCACGCTCTGTTGTCGCATGTGTTCTCCTAAGCGAGCTAACTCATGTCTACTGTAATCCTCGAGCTCGTCATTGTGATGTTGTTGGTTGTAGCCAATGGGGTGTTTTCGATGTCTGAGATGGCTTTAGTCTCAGCACGGAAATCTCGATTGCAGGAGATGGCAGAGGAAGGAAATAAAGGGGCTAAAGCGGCTATCGAACTCGCTGATTCCCCGAATCGGTTCTTTTCAACGGTGCAGATTGGTATCACCCTGATTGGAATTATTGCCGGAGCCTATGGAGGAGCAACTCTTTCAGATGAGCTGTCTGCAGTTCTTCATCAGGTTCCGTTCCTCAGTCCGTACAGTGGAAGCTTAAGCTTCGGACTGGTGGTTGGCGGGATTACTTTTCTCTCGCTGGTTTTTGGGGAGTTGATTCCCAAGCGCCTGGCCTTAAGTGCTCCCGAACGCATTGCCTCGACGGTGGCTACGTCCATGGCATACCTTGCCCGCGCCGCATCACCCCTCGTCGATTTTCTAAGCTTTGCTACGGAATTGGGGGCACGTCTCGTCGGGGTGAAGCCTACGGACGAACCTGCAATTACGGAACGAGAAATCCGACTGCTCATTGATCAAGGTACCCTGGCAGGCACGATTGAGGTGACAGAGCAGGACATGCTCGAACGGGTATTTCGTTTTGGGGACCGACAGGTAAATTCGCTGATGACGCCACGCCCAGATATGCTCTGGATTGATGTGGAGTCCTCCGAAGAGATACTCCGACAGGAATTGGCTAGTAGCAAATATTCCCGATTGCCCGTATGCCAAGGTGCGTTGGATAAGGTTTTGGGCATCGTTCAGGTAAAAGATTTACTGGCGCAATTGCTTCGAGGTGAGCGCTTAAATCCTGAGGGCTGTTTGCGCAAACCGCTCTTTGTTCCTGAAACGGCTCCGGCACGGCAAGTCTTAAATAAATTCAGAGAATCTGGGATGGACTTGGGGTTGGTAGTGGATGAGTTTGGTAGCATCCAAGGACTGGTGACCCTCAACGATATGCTGGAGGCCCTTGTGGGAGAACTGCCCTCCGATGAAGACCGCACCGATAGTGAAATCATTCAGCGGGAGGATGGCTCTTGGCTCATAGATGGTTGGGTGAGTTTGGAGGAACTGGAGTATCGGATTAAGGAATTACCCCAATTCCAGCGAGCAAGCTACCGCACCCTTGGAGGCTTCATCATGGCTCAGTTGGGACATATCCCCCTCGTGGCCGATCGCTTCGATTGGCAAGGTTATTGCTTCGAAGTCATGGATATGGATGGTAATCGGGTAGATAAGGTGCTCCTGCGTAGGCTTCCAGAAACGGAGGAGACAGGCGATCCGTAGCCAACGACCAACCCCTCAGGACCTTACGCGGTCCCCAAACAAGTCTGCGGGTAGGCTGTAGGCCATGCAACATCTTCGATATGGGGATTTAGGGGGCGTTGCGTACGTTCTGTTAAAGCTCAATTTCCGCATTCACCCATGAATCAGTGATTGAATGATGAATCTGAAAACCGAGTTTCTCGCAAATGTGTTGCATAGGGTGATTGTCAAAGAGGATAGTGGCGCTGATTCGTTGAATCTGCTCCTGGTGCCCCACCTGTAAAAGCCTTTGTAGTAACTCTGTGCCCAAGCCAAGCCCTTGATACTGGTCGCTAACTAAGAGGGCAAATTGTGCTTCGTTGGTGCCATGGATTTTGCTCAAGCGACCGACCGCTAGGATTTCAGAAACTCCTGTCTCTGGTTCTTTTCGTTCAGCTACCAGAGCCATCTCGCGGTCATAGTCAATGAAACAAATGCGGGTAAGCCGTTCATGAGCGACCCGTTGACTTAGTTTGATGAGATGGAAATAGCGGAAGTAGACACTTTCTTCCGACAAAGTTTTGTGAAATTGGACGAGTAGCGGTTCATCTTCTGGCCGGATAGGACGAATCATCACTTCAGTGCCATCTTTCATCGTCCACGGGGTAACGTATTGCATGGGATATGGGCGAATAGATAGCTTGGGAAGCTCATTTTCCTCTAGGGTCGGCTCATGCAGCACGATCCGCGCATCCAGGGCGATCAATCCAGATCCCCCCTGATTAATCGGAGGCGCAAGCAGGGGATTAATGTCAATTTCTTTAATCCAGCATTGTTCAGCCACTAACTGACTAAACCGAACCAGAAGCTGTTCCAAAGCTAGCAAATCTACCGGTGCACGTCCTCGTACTCCTTGAAGGGCCGTGTAGATACGGGTCTGCTCCATCATGCGTCGGGCCAGGGTCGTATTCAGAGGAGGGAGGGCTAGGGCCCGGTCCTTGAAGACTTCTACGAGTTGCCCTCCGAGGCCAAAAAGCAATACAGGACCGAACTGGGGGTCTAAGCTGCTGCCCAAAATCAGTTCGTAACTAGCTTGGCCTATCTGGACCATCGGCTGAACCGTTACTCCCTGGAAATGCTGGGCACCCACTTTTTCACGAATGGAAGCTTCGATGCTTTGATAGGCTCGCCGTACGGACTGAGCGTCTGCTAGATTCAACTGCACCCCGCCAACATCGGTTTTATGGGTGATGGTTTCCGATAGGAGTTTGAGGACGACCGGATAACCGATGGCCTCGGCCCCTCGGACGGCTTCTTCTTCGCTCGTCGCCGTTTTGGTCTCAACGACAGGAATACCGTAGGCGGCCAAGACTTGTTTGGATTCCACCTCGGTCAGGAGGGTGCGACCTGCTAGGCGAGCTTGAGCCACAATCTGTTCTGCGAGACCTCGGTCCGGTTTTCCATCCCAATCGGTTAGCATCGGGGTTTCGTAAAGGCCCCGCAGGTTATAGCTGTATTGCCACATGTAACTAAACACACGGGCGGCAGAATCAGGATAGGGATAGGTAGGGATGCCCGCACGGTTGAGAATAGACTCTCCCGCCATCACTTCAGCTCCTCCCATCCAACTGGCAAGGATTGGTTTACGGGTACTCTGAGCATAGGGTTTCAACTGCTCAGCCGTTTGGGTCGGGTCGGTCATCGCCTGGGGCGTCAGAATCAGCAGTAGCCCATCGGTGTTTGGATCCTGCGCCGCAATTTCTAGGGCTTGTGTATAGCGCTCTGGTCCAGCATCTCCCAAGATATCGATCGGATTGCCATGACTCCAGTAGGGGGGCAATACTCCGTCTAGGGCCGTGATCGTTTCTTTGGCTAAGGTTGCCAGTTGCCCTCCGGTAGTTATCAAATAATCTGTCGCCAGGACTCCTGGCCCCCCGGCATTGGTAATGATAGCCAGGCGTGGTCCTTTCGGCCGTGACTGTTTTGCCAGAACCTCTGCCATATTGAACAGTTCGGATATTTTGGTGACGCGCAATACACCACTGCGACGAAAAGCTGCATCCAGGACTTCATCGCTGCCTGTCAGCGCGCCTGTGTGAGAAGCCGAGGCTCTGGCCGCTGCCTCAGTCCGTCCCGCTTTGATCACGATGATCGGTTTGGTCAAAGCAACCTCGCGAGCGGCAGACAAAAAAGATCGCGCATCCCCCACCGATTCCATATAAATAACGATGCTTTGGGTGTGTGGGTCATCCCCCAGATAGTAGATAAGATCCCCCCAGCCAACATCCAGCATCGAGCCAATGGAGATAAAAGCACTAAAGCCCACATTCTCTCGGAAACTCCAATCCAAAATAGAGCTGCAGAGGGCACCACTTTGGCTGATGAACCCGACG
The DNA here is from genome assembly GCA_049582005.1 of Gloeobacterales cyanobacterium. Classification (GTDB taxonomy): domain Bacteria; phylum Cyanobacteriota; class Cyanobacteriia; order Gloeobacterales; family PMM-0068; genus Sivonenia. Next base: position 6,106 of record JBAUTB010000095.1, read on the forward strand.
TTACCTGAACGAGCTATCGCACTGGCAAAGGTTGCATTCAGTCCTGAACGAGGACGCATTACGCCCAAGCAGTTGGGACCAATAATGCGCATCTTGCCCCGGCGAGCTTGTTTCAGTATTTCTTGCTCTAATGCCGCTCCAGCAGCTCCCGATTCCTTAAAACCAGCAGAGAGGATAATCGCCCCTTTGACCTCTGCGTCCACGCATTGTTGGATCACTTCGGGTACGGTGGCAGCAGGGGTGGCTATGATGGCCAAATCCACTGGTTCAGGTACATCGGAAATAGTGGAATAGGCTTTGATGCCAAGGACACTGTGTCGTTTCGGATTAACCGGAAAAATAGTGCCTCCGAACGGACTGCTGACCAAATTCCACAAAATGGTGCGTCCCACACTACCTGCCTTCTCCGTTGCCCCAATCACAGCCACTGTCTTTGGGGAAAAGATGATATCGAGGGGTTCGCCTTCGGTACGCAGAATATCGTGGGCAGGGTCAACTTTTAAGGAGGCTAAAGGGTTCGCTTTTTGCATAGTGCACCTCAAGAAATTTCTAGGGCAGCCAGTTCCAGTTCTTTCCCCTGACGTACTTCAGAACTGATTTGATGACATTGCGGACATTCATAGAGCAACAGGTCTACAGGCCGAAATTCCTGATCGCAGGCCCTACAGTAACTAACGATCGGGACGGATTCCACTTTAAACTGAGCCTTTTCTGCGATCGTCCCTCTCTTGACTACCTCAAAAGCTAAGTCCAAGCTCTCGGGTGTAACCCCGGAGGCGTCTCCCACCCGTACTTGAATCTCATGAATCTGTTGGGCTCCCTGCGCTTGTGCCTTCTCTAGGGCAAGGTCCAGGATATTCTGCATCAATCCGACTTCATGCATGGCGCATCTCCTGCGGCGGTAGGGTCCGTTTCTTGAATGAGTTGCCTGATTCGTTCTAAAGCCATGGATATTCCCTGTTTAGCGATGAAGGAGAGGCTATCCCCTACCTGAAAATTAATTCCCGGGATCGTCACCCACCAAGCCTGTGGACAGTGGTTATAGAGCACTTTCGTCAGGGCTAACAAAGATTGTGGATTTCCGGTGTGCCCTGATATTTCTCCAGTATGGACAGGTTCAAGGGGGCGCACCTGCACCTCTTGATCAGGGGTGGCTGTATGAGCATCCACAAAAATGGCCCGTTCAACCTTGGTCAGCTTTACCGTCAGTTCAGGGGTTAATTGATGGACGGCAAGGGCTTGAATATAGGACAATTTCCAGGTTGCCACAGCCTCAGCCACCCGTTTCCCGACTGCATCATCATTGCGCAAATCGTTGCCATAGCCAATCACCAGTACTGTTTGAGGAACTTTCTCCATCGGGCTTGCGGTGTCAAGTGTGATTCTTTCTAGGGTACGCGGAAAAGTTGAAGAACTTGTGGGGAGGGAAGAAGCTGTGGTTACTTGGCCTAGTAGTCTCGGACTGGTTCTGTTCTATCTTTCATAATGAGTAAAGTCCACTGGGCGTCTTTTTGCAGGACTCACGGTTCTGGATACCGGATCTGGAATTAGGCTTAGGGATTTGGCAGGGAAGCTATCAAGGGATTCAGCATCCCTGGTTGCGTTGGTACGATGCAGCAGGCAACTGGGTACAGACTCCTGTGGAACAAGAAGCTCAACGCTCAGAGCGCTTAATGGTGCAATTACGGGCACTCGGTGCTGAGCCTGACCTGGATTAAGCCAGGAAATAGTTATAGAATTCCATTATGGTTCCATTTTGCAACTATAGGAGGGGAAACAATGGCAACGCTGACCATAAAAAATATTCCTGATGACTTGTATGAGCAACTTAAGCAGAGTGCAGTGCAGCATCGTCGCAGTATCAATAGTGAAGTTCTGGTTTGTATTGAACGCTCCCTGATTTCGCCGAAACGGAGTACAGCGGCTACTTTAGATAGAATTCGCCAACTTCGGGAAAAGGCTTCTGAGCATTTACTCACTGAGCGAGAAATTGAACAAGCAAAAAGTGATGGGCGTCCGTGATAGTTGTAGACACCAACGTTATTGCCTATCTAATGTTGAAAGGGGAGCGTACATCCCAGGCTGAAGCTGTGTTCAAAAAAGACCCTGATTGGATCGTTCCCTATCTTTGGCGCTCAGAATTCCGCAATATTCTAGCTTTGCATCTCCGACAAGGATACATTACGCTGACAAATGCAAAGTTGATTGTTCAAGAAGCTGAATCTTTGATGCATAACAAAGAGTGCGAAGTGCAATCAATGAAAGTACTCGATCTCATTGAAAGCTCTAAATGTTCTTCCTATGATTGTGAATTTGTTGTACTTGCGCAACAATTAGGAATTCCGTTAGTAACTTCTGATAAAAAATTGCTGACAGAATTTCCATCCAATGCTGTCTCCATGGATGTGTTTATCTCCTGATGGACAAGTGATATAGACGTAATAAGCTCTAGAAAACCCATAAAAAAACGGCCCGGAGGCCGTTTGCAAGAGTTCTCAACGAGAAACTTATTCAGTACCTTCGTCCCAGGAAGCCATATAGTGGATCTGCTCGGGAGTAAGCTCGTCAATGTAGATACCCATCGCTTCGAGCTTGAGGCGGGCAATTTCCCGGTCAATCTCGACAGGGATGTTGTAGATCGCCGGGGTCAGCTTGCCCTTATTCTTGACGAGGTATTCAACTGCTAAGGCTTGGTTGGCAAAGCTCATATCCATTACCGAAGCAGGGTGACCTTCTGCAGCCGATAGATTAATCAAACGCCCCTCCCCCAGTACGATGATAGACTTGCCTTCCAGCACATATTCTTGGGTAAAAGGACGTACACTGCGCTTCTCGCTGGAAAGTTCGCTCAGGGCAACGAGGTTAATCTCAATGTCAAAGTGGCCAGAGTTGCACACAATCGCGCCATCTTTCATGGTCGCAAAATGCTCGCGACGGATCACATGTTTGTTACCTGTGACCGTGATGAAAATATCTCCAATCTTGGCAGCTTCAGCCATCGGCATCACCCGGAACCCATCCATGACCGCCTCAATCGCAGCAACAGGATTAATTTCCGTGACAATGACATTAGCGCCCATGCCTCTGGCGCGTTGGGCCGTTCCCTTCCCGCACCAGCCATAACCAGCTACAACGATATTCTTACCTGCCAGCAAGATATTAGTAGCCCGGATAATACCATCGAGGGTGGACTGGCCTGTGCCATAGCGGTTATCGAAAAAGTGCTTGGTTTCCGCATCATTTACCGCAATCGCAGGGAAGGTAAGAACCCCAGCCGCCAGCATAGCTCTGAGACGAGCAATCCCCGTGGTGGTTTCTTCCGTAGTCCCAATCAGTTCTGATGTTTGCCCAGAACGCTCCTTAATCAGGGTTGCTACCACATCAGACCCGTCGTCGATGATTACTTGGGGGCGGTGGTCCAGAGCTATATTTACGTGCTTGAGATAGGTTTGGGTATCTTCACCCTTAAGGGCGAAAACAGGAATGCCGTGGTCTCTGACCAAGGCGGCGGCGACATCATCTTGGGTGGAAAGGGGATTGGAGGCGATCAGTACGGAATCAGCCCCACCGGCTTTCAGGGTGATGGCAAGATTCGCCGTTTCTGTCGTTACATGGCAGCAAGCAGCAATCCGAATGCCGGCCAGTGGGCGCTCTTTAGAAAACCGCTGACGAATTTGACGAAGGACAGGCATTTCTCTAGCTGCCCATTCGATTCTCTGAGTGCCTTGGGTAGCAAGCTCCAGATCTTTGACTTCGTAATTTATCTGGGCAGTAGTGGCCATGAATACTCCTCAAAGTGACAGGGTTAGCTTAGGACTAAGACGATACCAATACGCTGACATCGTGAAGGGATCTTAACTTTTACCAGAATATCTTAGGAAAGGGGTATGTCCAAGCTGGCTTTTAGCGACTATCTCGCAAAACCAGCCACAGCATGAGGGATGGCAGGGTCATTAATAAAAATGTGATGGTAATCCATAAAACAACTCCAGGTCCAGGTGGTAATTGGAAATACCGAGGCAACCAGAAGGTCATGAATAAAGGAATGGCTAGCAATCCCAAAACCAAAGGGAGATAATTCTCGCTCAAACCGCGGTCTTTACTCCGCCATCCTTCGGCCACCCATTGCCAGGTTTTGGTGTAGGGATAACTGGTTGAAAGCTGTTCAATGGTTTGATTATCTTCACTTAATCCAAAAATCTGCTGACAACGGTCACAACCAAAAGCCTCTGTAAGAATAATGGCCTGAAGATGACCCCGTTTGCAGCGTGGACAGGGGTATTGTTCCTGAAGATCGATACGTTCCGGTTTCACCGCTTGTCTAACCTTGAGCTTCCAGCAAAACTTTGGGGGAGAGAACCAATACTAACTTTCCTTTGTCTCGTTCTGGCTCTTCTAAAGAGATTTTGATCAATCCTGCCTTTTTGAGTTGCAAGACTCCATGAACTTCTCCCAAGAGTACCATTTCTGCCCATCCACTTAAATCCGGTTCATGGCCCACCAAAGCAATATTTTTGAGTGCTGGACGCGAAAGCCATTCTTGCCTGAATTGCTCCAGAGAACCTCCTGGCGCAAGGGGGAGATAGGTTTCGAATGTTTTGGCTAATCCACATTTTTCTAAAATAACAGCGGTTTGCTGAGCACGCACCAGGGGACTGACTAAAAGATGTTCAAATCGAATACCACTATGCTCTAAATTCTGAGCAATTAAGGTGGTTTTGCGCCGACCTTCCGGAGTAAGCGGACGCTGCTCATCATCGAGTCCTGTGGCACCCCGTTTCACAGCGATTCCGTGGCGGATGAAATAGAGGTCCATATCCCTGTCTTGTTAAGAAGTGTGTATAGGTCGCTTTTTGCTTAGACCCCACCAGTACACTACCCTAGCAAGTTGTTTAAAGGAAGACTGCTATGCCCGGCGCTAATGTATACCCTTGGCTGGTCTATGCTATCGGTTTAGTATTCCCTGTGATTAGCTTGATTGCCCTGTTTATCTTTATTGAAGCTGAGCCTGAATAGGCTGCCTTGTCGACCCAGTGGCCTTCATGAAAAATGGATGAGTATCTGTGCGCGTCTCCATTGACCAATTGGGGGAACTACCGGATACTCCAGGAGTTTATCTATTCCGCAACTGCCGAGAAGAAATTCTCTATGTCGGCAAGTCCGTAAAGCTTAAAACCCGCGTCCGGTCTTATTTCCGCAAGGCAGGGGGCCATTCTCG
>JBAUTB010000096.1:0-10894 GCA_049582005.1 Gloeobacterales cyanobacterium
AGAAGGCTTTGGTGGGAACCGTCGCCCGCTCAATGTTGATGATTTCAGGGGAGTTTAATTTCACCGCCGATTCGACCGTGATGTCTCCGATCGCTACATCTCCGGTAGGAGGAGCTACGGCTCTTGCGGAGAATTTGCGGGGGCCGGTTTCCCCATAAGTACCAGGCTGCTTGAGGTCTACAGGAGTGCTCACCGTCGAGGTGGATTCTCGGTTGACTGACCGACGGGCTACCACATCTGCCGTGGTCGTACCTTGGGCGATCTGGCCTTCTGGACCGACATCAAAGCGGAGAGAAGTTGGTAAGGTCTCCATGAGGGATAGCTTCGGAGCGGTCCCACCTACTCCTTTGACGGTTACGCGTACGGTGCGAGCATCCATTTGCTGGGCTTCGACAAGGCTAATCAGGTTGCTAGGTTTGTTTAAGGTGAAGGAGTGATTGTCGCCGATGCCTAAGCTCGTTTCGCGGATATCCACCACATAGGTATCCCCGACCATGGTTGAAACCACTGCTGGCTTGGTAGGGCTGCCGTTGAGATTGAGTATGAGCACTTGACGTCCAGACTGGGTATCGACCCGAATGTCCGTAACCGTAGAACGAGGTGCCTGAGCTTGTACCGCTGTGGGGACGAGAAGAACAGGGGAAACCACACTTAAAAATACGCTTACAGATAGGGCCAAACTGGTAGCTATCTGCTTTCTATGCACTCCTTGCACAAACATGACAATTAGTCTCCAACAGACGGTGAAAAATTAAGGATTAGCTTCTACATTGCGGACGATATCTTTACCCTTCTCCCGGAAGGTGACGCTGCGCGTTGAGGGAGAGATACGGACAACCTGCACTTGATCTGGGCTGTCGAGGTAATCTCCGGCCCTGAGAATCTCATCTCCCCCTTCATGGCCAACCACTATGTAGGTATCTTGCTGCACCTGAAAAATGCCCTTGAGGGGAACGGTAGTGGCTACCGGAGCAGGAGGGACTTCAGGACTAATCGTTGCTATTTTGTTCTGCGGTACAAGCGCAGGAGGTGGCCCTAGGGGAAGTTTAGGAGCTACCGGAGGAGTAGGGATGGGAGCCATCGCGCTTTTGAACGGATCTTCCCGTCCTGCAATCTTGATCGCCTGATTGGTCAAGAATTGGGTATCAGAAGAAGGAATCAATGCTCTAGCAGCCAGCACGGGGGTCGCGCTAACCGGTGTGGGCGCTATGGTGGGTATAGGCCTTGCCGCTGCTGGAGCTGCCACCGCCGCATCAGTAGGGGATGTGCTTCCCTGCTTAGGAACCGTAGCGGTTGCTGGTGCTTCTACAGGGTTAGAGGTAGGGGCTTCAGCCGTAGGCGCGGCGGTGCTGCTGGAACTATTCCAAAAGTAATAACCGCCTGCAAGCACTAAGGTCACGCCTAAGGCTACCAACAATACTGGACTGACCTGTGATTTAGGGTCGTTTAGATCCTGTGGAGCTTGGAACTCAAAATCTTGATCGTTCATAGGAGTTTGTCGTTATTTTGATGGGGTTGAAGGACTGGTCGGAGCCGTGGAAGTAGCAGAAGGAGGAAGGATCGATGGGATTGCCTCTTTCGTTGCCGGGGCTGCTGCACTGGCATTACTGGCGGGGGCAGCAGGAGCCTCATTCAGCAGATAGGCCACCAAATCAAAATCCACTTGCAGTAAGTCTGCTCTTTCCTTCTGCGCAATGGGCTTAAGGGACAAATTCTCAATTCTGAGTAGTTGCTCTAACCGCTCAACATCCTGCAGGACCTTTAGGGTTTGCGGAAAAGTCGCCTTAAAACTGACTTTGTTGACTACTTTTTGCAGGTTATTTAGCCCTTTTACTTCCTGGGTCGCGGTAGGTTGCCCTGGCGTGAACTTCACTAATTGGGCACCGGTTCCCTCTACAATCCGAGTGATATCAATCAGCAAGGTGGAGATATCAAAATTCTTGGGAATGGAGCCCGCAATCCGGCTAAAAGTCGCTTTGACGCGACTTAATTCTTCGGGAACGGTAGCAAGACTGGTTAGTTCCTGGGTCTTGGTCGCTTTTTCCTGCGTTTTCTGGTCAATTTGGCCTTGAAGCTCTTGGTTCTGGGTATAAAGTGGAAAAACCAGATTGTAGGCGAGTATTCCAATCACCAAGGCTCCACCAACCCCGCCGAGAAGCGTGAGGGTCTTTTGGTCCAGTTCCAAGCCAAACACTTTAGTGTTGGTAGTCATCGGATACTCTCCTGTTGTAAGCGACGCAATTTTTCGAGCAAGCCAACGGAATTAGTCTCTTCTAAGGTTTTACGGACTTCATCCAGTTTTTGCTTTCTGAGGCTAATATCCATCGAATAGTTAACCGTAGCTGGCTGGTCCTTGTTGGCTTCGTTCAGATTGGCTTCACCCAGGTCTACCCGTGAAATGAAGGGAGACCGTTCTAGGGTGAGCTTGAAATTGGCTACCTGCTGGAATTGCAAAGCTTTTCCCTTGACTTTGAGCAGATCTTCTTTACTCGCGTCCGCCCCTGCGGTGGTGGCAAAATCTTCAAGCCAGACTCCCTGGGGTACTTTGCGACGAATATCTTCCACCACGCTGGACCAAGGCCTTGATAGGTCATAAAGACCAATGACGGCCTGAACCTGGTCGCGGTTTTCCTGGAGTTCTTTCTGCTGATTGCGTAACCCTGTCAACTGACCTTCCAGGGTAGAAACGTCAGCGGTTAGGGTTTTGAGATCATTTTGCTTAGCGGCGAGCTGGCCTCCGAAGTAAATATAGCTTCCTGCAGACAAGACCAAAATGGCTAGAGGAATCGCAGCTGCCAGAAGGAGAGGAGTATTATTGTTGTCTTCCCCGCCGAACTCATCCCCGCTAAAATACATCCCACTGCTATCGGGGTTGCGGTCTTTGAGGAAATTAATTTCAGGTACAAACATGGTGACTACTGACTACTCCTTGCTATAAATTCCTGAGACCCAAACCAAGCACCGTACCGATAGAGGTGCGGCTCTCTTCTGCTACCGCGATATTGTCCCGTAGCGCCAAAATTGAGACCGGATCCAAGCGGGTAACAGGGAGGTTGAGACGTTGGGAAAGATATTGATCCATCTGATTCATGGTCGCTCCAGGGCCAGACAACAAAAGTTGCGACAAAGGAGCCACCTCTCCCTGTGAAAGGTAAAAGTCCAAAGACCGCTGAATCTCTTCCGTTAGTTCCGTGAGAATCCGACGCAAGGCGGCCAGTCCCCTTCCAGAGAAAGACTGGTCATCGGCATTGCCTGTGATCTGACTACTCAAGGGAGGGGTAAGGCTCTGTAACAAACTAGACGCTTGACCAGGAGGGAGGTCTAAAGCTCTACTCAACGTTTCTTTGAATTCCCAGGTGCCGATCGGAATAGTTCGCGTGAACCGAGGAATCCCCTTCACCAAGATGCTCAGTTCTGTGGCTTCTGTCTGGATGACCACAAGAGCCAGGGCTTCTTCAGGAGAAAATTCCAAGAGTTTCGAACGGACGGCTCGAATCAGGGCAAAGCTGGAAATATCAACCACTTGGGGGGTGAGATCAGCCTGCTCTATTGCCTGGATATAGCTCTCCACAATGGAGCTTGGGGCTGCGGTTAGGAGGACCTCTTGCCTACGGACTCCATCGGGATCCACCACTTCTTCTAAAGGTTGATAGTCTACGTAGGCTTCGTTCCGAGGGAAGGGTAGGTAGAGCTCAGCTTCTTGATTGAGAACGACTTCTCTCAACTCAGCCGCTTGCAGGTCTGCAGGCAGAGGAATCAGGCGGATAACTGCCTCACGGGTTGGAATAGCCGTGGCGACTTGTTTGCCCTTGATATTGTTACTTTGGAACAAGTCTTGAATGATAGCTGAAACCACTGCGGTGTCTTCGACCCGGCCTTCCACCACAGCTCCGGCTGGGGTTGGAGCACTGACCAAGTGCTTCAGGTCGTATTGCTGTCCAGCCCGACGGACCAATTGCGCTACCGTGATTTGGTCTTGTGTAATTTCGATGCCTAAACCAGAGCCGCCACGGTTAGGAAGTAATTTCTTGAAAATGTTTTTCACCCTACACCCCACCCCACTCAAAGGACATTTCTCAAACCCACACCGTATACGTTTAGTGATAGCGCTAGTAGGTTAACTTTTGAACTACCAGCTTTGTGAACTTGGCTGCGCGGTACCAATCCTTTCGGAAAGAGAGCAATTGGCCTATAACTTTTTACTTCCTGCAACTCCCTCACCATCCAATCAAGTTGAGATAGCCACTGACTAAAACATCTTGGGCGAATAAACTTACTATTCCCCCAAACACTAAAAATGGACCAAAAGGAAAAACTTCTCCCTGTTTTATCCATTTCAAGGTCATTGCCAGCACCCCTCCCAACGCTCCCGAGAGAAAACCGACGGCGAGAGCAACGAGGAGTCCTTGCCAACCCAGCCAAGCTCCTAGCATCGCAGCAAGTTTAGCATCCCCACCGCCCATACCTTCTTTGCCCAAAAGCTTCTCACTGCCGTAAGAAAGTACATCAAATAGCCCTAGTGCAAAGACAATTCCCCAGAGGCTCTGCATCAAGCCTATCGAAGCTTGATTACCGTCATGGGTAGCCAGAAGAGGTCCCAAAGTATGGAAAAGTACCCCGAGGGCCACAAAGGGGCGGGTGATTTCATCGGGCAATTCCATGGTGTCCCAGTCCACCAGGGCCAAAGAGACTAGGGCGGCGATCCAGAGCGAATAGCCAATCACGGCTCCCCAGCCGGAGGAAGTGCCCACGTTTCCCTGCGTATTCTGCATCCATAGGGCTACTCCCATAAAAAGAAGAGCCATGAGCGCTTCTATCAGAGGATAACGCGCTGAAATAGGAGCTTGGCAGCTCTTACAGCGCCCTTTCAGCAGAAGCCAACCTAAAATAGGTACATTCTCTGTAGGGCCTAAGGCGCTATCGCAAGAAGGACAGCGGGAGGGTGGATATACCAAGGAGATGCCCAAGGGCAAACGGTAGGCAACAACATTGACAAAACTGCCTATGCAAGCTCCCACTGCTCCCCAGAGAATCAGCGATGCTAATTCTGCAACGCCCATAAAGCCCTTGATACTTGACTAGAACTGTCCTTCAGTGTACCCAGTCGGTTCGTAGAAATACCAAAAGGCACGGAGTGTCTGACGACGTATTCATGGATTTGGTGCCATAATTTATAATTCTGGGACGAAGTAATCCGATAGGTATACGTGGCTACCGTAAAAGTCATTGGTGCTGGTTTAGCCGGGACAGAATGTGCTTGGCAAATTGCTCAGGCTGGAATCCCTGTAATCCTTTCAGAAATGCGTCCTCTCCGCCAGAGCCCCGCGCATCATACGGAGCATGTAGCAGAATTAGTCTGTTCCAATTCTTTTGGCGCGCTGGGTAGTGACCGAGCCCCTGGTTTACTCAAAGAGGAACTGCGTCGTTTGGGCTCTTTGGTGATTCAGGTCGCCGATCAGTATGCGGTTCCCGCTGGAGGAGCCTTAGCCGTAGACCGGGCTATGTTTAGTCAAAAACTCACCGAAATATTGGAAAATCATCCCCTGATTGATTTTCGGAGGGAGGAAGTGACCCAGATTCCCTCTGCCAGCTCTTCAGAAAATATAGTGGTTTTGGCGACCGGTCCTTTGACCAGTGACCCTCTAGCTCAATCCCTGGAGCAATTTACCGGATTGGACTATCTCAGTTTTTTTGATGCAGCCAGCCCGATCGTTGAAGGGGATTCTATCGACCGTGAACGAGCTTTCCTGGCTTCCCGCTATGATCGGGGAGAAGCGGCCTATCTGAACTGCCCGATGACCGAGGCAGAGTACGGGGCTTTTTGGGAAGCACTGATTGAAGCCGAGCAAGCGCCCCTCAAAGAATTTGAAGACATCGCATCCCGAAAATTCTTTGAAGCCTGTCTGCCCGTAGAGGAAATTGCCCGTCGAGGCTATGAATCCCTCCGCTATGGCCCCCTCAAGCCCGTGGGTCTGGATGACCCGCGGACAGGGCGCTGGCCCTATGCGGTGGTCCAGCTCCGCATGGAAGACCGTCAGGGTAAGCTTTGGAACCTTGTAGGGTTCCAAACGAACCTAAAGTGGGGCGAACAACAGCGGGTATTCCGGATGATTCCTGGATTAGAAGAAGCTCAATTTGTGCGCCTGGGGGTTATGCATCGCAACACCTTTCTCTGTGCGCCTAGACTGCTCCGTCCGACCCTACAGTTTCAGAAAGTGCCCACTATCTTGGCAGCAGGCCAACTGACCGGGACAGAAGGATACACGCCTGCGGTAGCGGGCGGATGGCTTGCTGGAATCAATGCTGCCCGTCTGGCTAAGGGGGAAATTCCGATTACGCTTCCTGCTACCACGATGTTGGGGGCGCTTGTGCAGTACATCACCAGTGCTGAACCTAAGCATTTTCAGCCGATGCCTCCCAATTTCGGAATTTTGCCGGATCTGCCTCATAAAATCCGCAATAAAGTAGACCGCTATCGAGCTTATCGGGATCGAGCGCTCAAGGATTTAGAACAGTTCTCCGTACTTAAACGGTCCCTTGTAAGCTAGGGAATATGGAAAAAAAATAAAAGTAAGAATATGTATCCGTAAAACCACTAGGTATATTTGCGTGAGTTACGGATGCTTCGCGCTGTGTATTTTCTTACTATTAGGGACGAGAAGAACAGGATACGCCCAGCTATCGATATTCAATGTGAAATAGAGATGGCTGGGCATTTATTTGTTCATTTACCTATTTATTCCTGTTTAGACTGATGCTAGAACAGGATTTGTTCCAATCCGATGCAGTTCTGCTCCAATCATGCATAATTTCTCTTCAATCCGGTCGTAGCCCCGGTCTAGATAGTGTAATCCAGCGACATGGGTTTCTCCCTGAGCTGCTAAACCTGCCAAGATGAGGGCCGCTGAAGCCCTAAGGTCCGTGGCATCTACAGGGGCTCCAGACAGGTGGGAAACTCCCCGAACAATGGCATGGTTAGAGCGAATTTTAATGTCTGCCCCCATCCGATTCAGTTCTGAGGCATGCTGCATTCGATTTTCAAACACGGTTTCACTAATCAGGCTGGTTCCTTCGCCTAGGGCTAAAAGAGCCATGAAAGGAGCCTGCATATCGGTGGGGAAGCCTGGGAACGGTAAAGTTTCAATGTGTACTTCCCGGCGTTCGCGGGCTGGCCCTATCCGCAGACGATTCAGCCCCTCTGGCTCCACAGAATAACCAATTTCTCTCAATTTAGCGATGGGAGCAGTCAGATGGTCTACAAGCACAGGACCTACCACAATCGAAGAATTGGTAATCGCTCCCGCTATCAAGAAAGTTCCTGCTTCAATGCGGTCGGGAATGATTCCATATTCGGTGCCATGGAGATGGGGGACGCCACTGATTACGATAGTCTTGGTGCCTGCTCCGCGGATTTTAGCGCCCAAAGCCCGACAAAATCCTGCGAGGTCTGAAACCTCAGGTTCCTGAGCACAATTTTCTAAAACCGTCTCTCCCTCGGCGAGGGTTGCTGCCATCATCAAGGTTTCGGTCGCACCGACACTGGGATAGTCCAGATAAATTTTTGCTCCTTTGAGTTTGCGGGCATGGGCTTCTACGACCCCATGTTCAATCCGTACATCTGCTCCCATCGCTTGCAGCCCGCGCACATGCAGTTCAACGGGTCTTGCGCCAATCGCACAGCCACCGGGCAAGGGTATCCGTGCCATCCCAAAGCGGGCCAACATCGGACCCAAAATAAAGAAACTAGCGCGTAGACGGCTTACCAACTCATAGGGAGCCTTGTGTGACTTAATACTCCCCGTATCGATCTCTAGCCAACCGTCTCCGAAGGAAACCTTAGCGCCCAACGCTTCCAAGACTTGAGACATCGTATCAATATCCATCAGTTTAGGAATGTTGGTGATGCGACAAGGCTCTGGGCTTAGGATCGCTCCAGCCATAATCGCAAGAGCTGCATTTTTGGCTCCACTAACTGGAATAAACCCAGAAAGAGAACGTCCTCCGACAATTTTCAATACAGGCTGAGACTGCTGCGTTGCGGGTACAGCAGAACGAGTTGATGCCAATTTTTTTTCCTCACACGTGTCAAGCTTGTTAGATTCTAACGGGAATATAGACTTCTTTGTTATCGGATTGCACCTTTTTGTACTCTTTTAGATACTTTTTCAATAAATTCTGAAAATATATCAAAAGAAAGCTGTAAGTCCTGATGACGCTGAAGTTTTGCATTAAGTTATGAATTCTCCATGGAGAAGTTTTGAAGTTCCTATGAAAAAGCCCCTGGCTTCCCAGAGGCTTTAAACCCGCAACGCCGTTTTACCTCTTGTGGGCGACCTGGAGGACCAGGGGGGAATCTCGGCTGTCTTTTAGAGGATACAGAATATATCTGCCATGCTCACCAGAACACACGCTTGATTCCCATGCACATGAAGTTATAGATCGAGCAACATGATGGCAGTCACCAACGCCGTAGGCTTTCGCTATCATACCCGATAGAAGAGACCTCCTATCAGACAGTCGAGGACAGCAAATTAAAACAACTCTGATTCTTGCTCTGTACGGATGGTGCAATTTGAACGGGGATAGGCAATACAGGTCAGGATAAACCCTGCTTCCTGTTGTTCTTCCGTCAAAATAGTACCCTCGTCTTGATTGACGGTACCTTCTACAAGGCGTCCGGTGCAGACAGAGCAGACGCCGGTACGACAGGAGTAGGGTAGGGAAAGCCCTTGTTGTTCGGCTACTTCAAGAATATGTTGGTCTTTTTTGACTTGGAAGGTACGGTCAAGGCCTTTTTTCTCGTTGATTAATCGCACCGTATAGGTCATATGTACGTTGTGTCGCTAGGGATACCATGCGACATGTTAACTCTTAATCTCGTATGCTGGGAGTCTTGTGGTTCCAAGATCTCAATCAGGGCTGGAATCAAGTTTTTAGGATTGTCCCGATGTCCACTCTGCCCATTGTTGCTATTGTTGGTCGCCCGAATGTGGGTAAATCGACCCTAATCAACCGAATTTGCGGGGGACGAGAAGCAATCGTTCACGATGAACCTGGCGTTACCCGTGACCGCCTCTATTTGCCTGCAGATTGGAATGGCTATCATTTCCAGATTGTAGATACGGGTGGTCTTGTATTTGAAGATAAAGAAGAGTTCCTCCCGAAAATCCGTCAGCAGGTTGAAGTAGCTCTAGAAGAAGCGAAAGCGGCGATTTTTGTGGTGGATGGTCAGCTAGGGCCTACGGCTGCAGATTATGAAGTGGCGGAATGGCTGAGAGGGCGTAAACTCCCCATTTTGCTGGCGGTCAATAAGTTAGAAGAACCCTCCACCGCCTTGACTTTGGCTTCAGACTTCTGGAGCCTGGGATTAGGGGAGCCCTACGCGGTTTCGGCGATTCATGGAGCGGGAACGGGAGATCTTTTAGATGCTTTGGTCCAGAATCTGCCTTTGATGGGAGAAGAAGAAGCTCTTCCCGAACTAAAAGTGGCAATTGTCGGTCGCCCGAATGTCGGTAAATCGAGCTTACTCAATGCTTTGGTAGGCAGTGAACGATCGATTGTTTCCCCGATTTCAGGGACGACCCGGGATGCGATTGACACGGTGATCGAGCGGGATGGTAAGCGCTATCGCTTTATTGATACCGCCGGGATTCGCAAACGTTCAAAAGTAGACTACGGGCCTGAAGCCTTTGGCGTGGACCGGGCCTTGAAAGCGATTCGTCGAGCTGATTTGGTGCTTTTGGTCATAGATGCGACAGAAGGGGCCACGGAACAGGAGCAGCGCTTGGCTGGAAAGATTGAGGAATCGGGCCGGGCCTGTGTCTTGGTTGTCAACAAATGGGACGCCGTAGAAAAAGACACCTACACGATGAATGCCTATATTGAGCAGATTCGAGAGGAACTGTATTTTGTCAAATGGGCTCCTACGATTTTCACCAGTGCTCTCACCGGACAGCGTGTCCCGCAAATCATGGAAATAGTGGATGCCGCCAGTGTTCAACATCAGCGCCGCATTTCTACTTCTGTTATTAATGAAGCAATTAAAGAAGCGACTATCCGCATGATGCCGCCTTCCGATAAGAGAGGACGTCAAGGGAAAATCTATTACGGTACGCAAGTCCGAGCTGAGCCGCCGACGTTTGTTTTTTTTGTCAACGACCCTAAGCTGATCAAAGATAACTACCGGACCTATTTGGAAAGTCAATTCCGAGCTAATTTAGGCTTTGAAGGAACTCCGCTCCGCTTCCTATGGCGAGGGAAAACGCCCAGGGAAGTAGAGCGGGATGAACGACGAGGTTAACGCTAGAACCTAAGCAAAGCTCTTGCCGCCAGGGTCTGTATGAAAAATTTTCAGAAATATGCGTATCATTGACAGCAGTTGAAGTTATTTAGCTCAGCCGCTATGCCCGCTCAGTAAGACATTCGGAGATGCGCCTCCATGCCTGAACACCTCAAGAGACTATTTCAAGCTTTTCGCGATGAAGATGATTCCACCTTTTACAATGTGGCAGAAACTCTCATCTCCGAAGAGCTAGCTGCGAATCACCATGCTCTGGCTCGTGATCTAAAAAGAGCGCTCGGAGGATCTAAGAATGCTTCCCAAAGATTGTCTAACAGCTCAAAGGCTGGCAATGAGCTAAAGTTACTGCCCAAAGATCGCCGCAGTGGCGAGGAATTAGTCACTCTCCAGTACAGTATGGTCGATCAGACCAAAATCATCCTAGACAAACAAACTCGCGCAAGGGTAGAACGGGTTTTAGAGGAGCACCGTCAGCACAAGCATCTTGCACAGTATGGCTATACCCCGAAAACCAAGCTGCTTTTCTGGGGCTCTCCTGGCTGTGGGAAAACCTTCACAGCTCAGTACATCGCTTATGAACTCGGATTACCAATA
>JBAUTB010000097.1:0-44120 GCA_049582005.1 Gloeobacterales cyanobacterium
GTGTTTAGTGAGATTGGGCTGTTTGATGAGCGCTATCAGATTCGTATGGACTATGATTTTTGGCTTAGAGCTCTTCGGAAATATAGTTTCGTTATGATGGATGACGCTTTAGTAAACTACGCCCCTATAGGTCTCAGCAGCATAAGTTCGACAACAAAAATATTTTATGAAGAAGAAAAAAGAGCCAACTGTGAGCATGATATCGATATGGTTTCTGGAATAAACCTATATCTAAACTTCAAATATTACGCAGACCGGATGAGAAGATTTATGCTGGGGAGATGACGTCTTCTACTCAAACCCCTACAACCCTTACTGAAAAGTTAACCCAACTCCAGACGATACTGGGGAATTTGGACCGCTGTGTAGTTGCCTATTCCGGGGGGGTGGACTCAACCCTGGTGGCTAAAGTGGCCTACGATATCTTGGATGACAAAGTTTTGGCTGTAACGGCGGTATCCCCTTCGCTGATGCAGGAAGACCTGGATGAAGCGATAGACCAAGCTCAGTTCATTGGGATTCGCCATGAAATTATTGAAACCCATGAATTGGATAACCCTGATTACGCCCGTAATCCCGCCAATCGCTGCTATTTTTGCAAGAGTGAACTCCACGGTCGGTTAGGCCCCTTAGCACAAAGCCTGGGCTATGACATCGTTGTCGATGGAGTCAATCTGGATGATTTGGGAGATTATCGACCAGGGCTTCAGGCGGGAAAAGAGAAAGGGGTACTTTCCCCTTTGGCTCAATGTGGCGTCACGAAGTTAGAAGTTCGCCAACTTTCTCAACTACTGGGCTTGCCTTGGTGGGACAAGCCAGCGATGCCTTGTCTTGCTTCCCGTTTTCCTTACGGAGAGACGATTACTCAGGAAAAACTACAGCGGGTAGGGACCGCTGAACGCTACTTGCGGAACCTCGGCCAACGGCACTTCAGAGTACGTTCTCACGGAGATACGGCTCGTATTGAGATAAGCCCGGACCGCATCCGTCAATTTGTCCTTGAAGTGGACCTTCCAAAATTGGTCATCACCTTTCAGGAGGCTGGTTACCACTATGTCACCTTGGACCTGGAAGGCTATCAATCCGGCAAACTGAATCGAGTCCTATCGCTCTAGGATGACTGAGCGCCAGGGACTTCAAAACTAGGTAGGGTGAATAGTTTTTGGTTTTTGCTTTTGCGCGTGGTTCGCAAGAGCTCTGCAAACGTGGTCAAAATCGGGTAAGCAGGAGAATCTTCCGAAACGGTCTGGAGATAATCCTGGATCTCCAGTTCAATTTGACGAAGATCAGCTCCCGGTTGGAGTGCCATCAGCCTCATGTCTGCCCCCAAAGGAATCCAGACTAGCCCGGTAAGCGGAGGTAGCAAATCTTTGCTTCCTAAAACAATCACGTTGCCATCTTCCAGGGGAAGAAATTGGAGGGTTTCCGGGGAGGTGACTGACGGCAAAGAATCTTCGGGGAAAGTACTTTCCACATTGGTTAATGCTGCCAATTTCACCACAGCCCTGCCCAGGTCATCATCAACTGTTTTGAGCAAAGCTACGGTTTCTAGGGGGAGTGTCAAGAAGAAATTATGGGTCGGACCCTCAAATTTACGAGGACGACCGCTCTTTTTATGGGCTTTGGAGCCTCGGTCTTGAATTTTTTCTTTCTTAGCCACAAGCGAGCAGTGAAACCGTGCCAAAAGTATTACATGTTGCTGCAAGATTTTAGGACATAACGTCGAATAGATTTTTCAATGCTACGAACCTAAGCGCTGCCATTGGCTCAAGAGGAGGCTTCGCCGAAGCCTAAGGCGAACGGGGCCCAAGGTAGTGGAATGATAATCGAATTGTTGAAACTGATACAAAAACTGACAAGTCAGCGTAGGCTGGAGACAACAGTTTAATGTTTAATCCCGCTTGAGGAGTCCTTTTGTGACTAATGCTTTGACTGCCACGTTTCCAGGTCTAGTGCGCTATCTGGACAATGGGGTGACGCTTATCGTCCGTACGGTGCCTACTTCTCAAGTGGTGACCGCTGATCTTTGGATTCGTTCTGGAGCGCGGACAGAAGTTCCTGAGCAATCGGGAATTTCTCACTTCTTGGAACACATGATTTTCAAAGGAACCAGCCGTATTGCTCCCGGCGAATTCGATCGACGAATCGAAGGTCGGGGAGGCGTGACCAATGCTGCGACCAGTCAGGACTATACCCACTACTACATCACGGTGGCCCAGCCGGATTATGCAGAAGCTTTGCCCCTATTAGCTGATTTGGTTTTCAATGCTCGAATTCCAGATCATGAATTTGAACAGGAGCGCTTAGTCGTCTTGGAAGAGATTCGCCGCTCTCAAGATAATCCAGACCGCACGGCCTATGATCTTCTTACCAGTATCAGCTATAAAGATCACCCCTATGCCAGACCTGTCTTGGGATATCCAGAGACCCTGATGAAGATGACTGCAGAAGCGATGCGTCAATTCCATCGTTCTCGCTATCAACCTGGGGCTTTGACCGTGGTGCTGGTGGGTGGCTTGTCGGAACGAGAACTTTTGGAAGTGGCAGAACCGCTTTTCACCCAGTTGCCCGTTTACCAAGAGGAAGCGGCTCATGCACACGTTGCTCCAATTCTTTCCCTGTCCAAGGCTCAACGGATTGAACAGCCGCAAGCTCGCATTGAAAATAGCCGCCTCCTGATCGGATTTTTAGGGCCTTCCGCAACGGAACCCGATGACATCCTGGCCCTAGAAGTACTTTCGGTAATTCTGACAGAGGGACGTACGGCCCGGCTTACCAGAGAATTACGGGAAGAAAAAGGGTGGGTCCGCTATATTGGCAGCTACTGCGGATTAAGCCATGACCCAGGATTGTTTACCTTCAGTGCTCAACTGGATCGGCAGTACTTGGAGCCCGTGGAAGCAGCGATTTATCACCAGATTGAGCAAATCCAGCAGGGTGCCGTTAGCCAGGAAGAGTTGCAGCGAGCCAAACGCATGCTCCTCAATGATTTTGTCTTTGGGAGCGAGACCCCTTCGCAGTTAGCCGCGCTCTATGGCTACTACCAGACCGTTGCTCAGTTAGATTTGGCTGTGCTCTATCCTCAACAACTCAAGGACCTGGATGCTGAAGCGCTGGTGCGCGTAGCGAAGCAGTATCTAACCCCTGACCAAGCCGTAACGGTTGCCCTTCATCCGGTTAGCGTTAAAGAAGATCATAAGGAAGCTGAACATGCATAAAGGATTTTCCCGTCGGACCTTAGAGCGTGGGAGCCACTTGCTTTTCACCGAGAATCTAGAAACCCCGATTATCTCCACTCGTTTTCTGTTTCCCAGCAAAATAGGGGCTCCCGGCTTAGCCCATCTGACTTCGGCTGTGTTGACTAAGGGCACTCAGCGTCATAATTCCCAGGAGATTGCCGGATTGGTAGAAAACGTGGGCGCGCAATTGGGTTACGAAACGGCTACAGATTATCTGCTGCTGGGTCTCAAGTGCTTAGCTGAAGATTTCAAAGCACTGTTTACATTGTGTTTGGAAATTCTGACGGAAGCTAATTTCCCAGAAGACCAAGTGAGCTTGGAAAAAAATGTCACGCTTCAAGGTATCCGCGCCCAAAGGGAACGGGCTTTTTCGGTGGCGTACTCCCAGTTTAAAGAGCACCTCTATGGCCCCAAACACCCCTATGGTTATTCCACCCTAGGGACCGAAGAGACGGTGGCAGCCTTCCAGGCTCAAGATTTGGCTACCTATCACCAAAATGCATTTAACCTTGACCGCATGGTTCTATCCCTGTGTGGCGGGGTGAGTGACGAACTGAAGGACTTTGTGGAAGAACAGGTGAACAGCTTACCTTTGCGGGCTTCTGACCGTACAGAGGATACCGTACCTGAACCTGAGCCCACAGGAACGCACAGAATTGTGACGCCTCAAGCAACAGAACAGACGACGGTTCTCTTGGGTTACGCTGCCTGTGGCATTCATCAGGCTGACTATCCGGCGCTCAAGGTTTTGAATACCTATCTTGGCAGTGGGCTTTCCAGTCGTCTTTTTGTTGAACTGCGCGAAAAAAGGGGATTGGCCTACGAGGTCTCTTCTTTCTTCCCGACCTATCGCAAGCACGGTCATTTTGGAGCCTACATCGGTACCGCACCCCAAAATGCCCCGACGGCAGAAGAAGGGCTCCGGCGCGAACTCGAACAAATCCGTGAAATTCCACTGACCGACGAAGCACTCCAGGCGGCCAAGAATAAAACGTTGGGTCAGTATGCCCTCGGAAAACAAACCAATAGTCAGATAGCCCAACTACTTGGTTGGTACGAAATTCTGGGCGTTGGTGCGGACTATGATGAGCATTATCCTATCCTGATCGGACAGGTAACGGCGGCTGATGTGAAACGCGTGGGACAGATTTATTTCACAGAGCCTGTAGTTTCTCTGGTAGGTCCTGTAGATGAAGAGAAAGTACCCAACGAACTATCTCCGCTTACGCTGAAGGTTTAATCGGGATAGGCGGGACTGACTTGATGTATAGTTCGTCCAACTGCTTTTTATCCACTGTGGAAGGAGCATCACACATGAGGTCTTGCGCCCGTTGTGTTTTCGGGAAAGCAATGACATCCCGGATTGAATCTTCACCGAGCATCAACATAATCAGACGGTCTAAACCGTAGGCAATCCCTCCATGGGGAGGGGTGCCATATTCAAAGGCTTCTAACAAGAACCCAAACTTGTCCTGGGCTTGTTCTTGGGTCAGACCGATGGTTTCAAAGACCGCTTCCTGGAGCGCTCGTTGGTAAATTCGAATAGAACCACCGCCTACTTCCACGCCATTCCAAACCAAGTCATAGGCTTGGGCAAGCGCATCTTTCAAGTGGTCGGCATCTTCAGCGCGAGGAGCCGTGAAGGGATGGTGCAGTGCTTCTAAACGCTTCTCTTCAGCATTCCACTCAAACATGGGAAAATCGACCACCCAGAGCAAGTTAATTTTTTCTGGGTCTATCAATCCTAGTTCAGCCCCTAACTTGAGACGCAGCCGTCCCAAATAATCATGGACCGTCGCCACAGGACCAGCCCCAAACAAGAGCAAATCTCCTGGCTTTGCCTGGGTCAACTCGATCAACCTGGCTTTTTTCTCTTCGCTGAGTCCATCTAATAGCGCGCCAATCCCATCTAGCTTAGGAGCGCCATGTTCATCAGCGCGGACCCTGAGGAAGGCCAATCCCTTGGCCCCAAATTGCGAGACAAACGTAAACAGTTCGCCGCCGGGCTTAAGTCGGACATTAGAGATTTTTTCATCCCCACCAGGAATGGGAAGACACTTGACGACCCCACCGCCCGCAATCGTACTGGCAAAAACTTTGAAACTGGAATCGACAAAGGTTTCTGAAATATCTACCAGTTCCAAACCAAAGCGCGTGTCTGGTTTGTCAGTCCCATAGCGTTTCATTGCTTCTTGGTACGGCAGTCTGGGGAAAGGCAGCGGCAGATCCACCCCTTTAATTTCTTTGAATAGATGGGCCATCAGCTTTTCGTTGAGGTCGAGCACCTCTTCTTGGGAGAGGAAACTCATCTCCATATCGAGCTGGGTGAATTCTGGTTGGCGGTCCGCTCTCAGATCTTCATCCCGGAAACAACGAGCCACTTGATAGTAGCGGTCAATTCCAGACACCATCAGTAATTGTTTGAAAATCTGAGGGGATTGGGGTAGCGCATAAAATTCACCAGGGTTGACCCGGCTGGGCACCAGATAATCTCTAGCCCCCTCTGGCGTCGACTTAGTCAGGATGGGCGTTTCTACTTCCACAAACCCAGCCTGGTCCTCCAGATATCGACGCAAGGTCTGAATAATCCGGTGACGCTCTTTCAAGTTATGGCTGAGGCGAGGGCGGCGCAGATCTAGATAGCGATATTGCAGGCGCAGCTTTTCATCTACTTCCTCTTCTTCAGCAATCAAAAAAGGAGGCGTCTTGGCAGCATTAAGCAGTTCTAACTCATCACAATACACTTCGACAAAACCCGTACCAAGACGGAGGTTCAACGAATCTTCAGGACGGCGGAGTACCCGTCCGGTGACACGAATTACATATTCCGAACGCAGATTGCCAGCCAGTTCAAAAGAATGAGGTGTCTTTACGGGGTCACTAACCACCTGCACAATGCCTGTGCGGTCTCTGAGGTCTAAAAAGACGACTCCACCGTGGTCCCGACGGCGGTCTACCCATCCATACAGCGTGACAGTGGTTTCAATATGCTCTTCTCGGAGAGCACCGCAGTAATGGGTCCGCATTAACTTCATCGCACAAACTTCATTAGGGTAACAATTTGTATATCTTATTCTGTCTCGGTGGCAGATCTCTGCAGAATGCTCCTCTGAAAATCCGCTGACTTTGCACAAGGGCTACCCGCTATACAGAGTGAGGCTACTATAGATGAAGTATCGACCTTGATGTCTTATGGATGAACTAACTCCCATTTTTCGTGCGCTGACCCAAAATCCGATTCCCTTTGTCGGGGGCTTTGTAGCGGGGGTCCTCCGTCTGAACGCTACGGAAGACCCTGTGAAATCATGGCTGCTAGAACAAAGCAGTAAACCCATGAGCAGCTTCTCCGATAACCGCACAGGCAATGGTAGTAATGGCAGCGGCCCCCAAACTATCGCTATCGAGTAGAACTAAGTGGGCAGGTGAAATTCTTTTAACAGCCATATGGCTATAGGTTCGGTGCGAGTTTATCCAGAACCTTCATCTTCCGTAGAAGGCATGATCAACCCTTTGACTCGTTCTTTGGGCAACAGACTCACCATAGGCTTACCTGCGGTTTCCCGACCTTCCAGAGGAATTTGATCGACCGGAAGGGTATGGATACGGTTTGGACCACCGCTAGAGGTTAAGACCAGCACTTGTTGTCCCTCGCGCGCAGGGACAGATATCATACCGGCCAGCTCATCACCCTTGGTTTGCAAAAGACCAGGAGTACCCATATCACTGCGAGAACCTAATCGGATGGCACTCAAGGGTAGGCGTTTACCAAATCCCCTAGCCGTAATCAGCACAATCTGGTCCGTAGGAGCAACCACCGTCATGGATACTAACTGTTCTTTCGGGCGGAGTTTTAGTGCTTTTAATCCAGCGGCTTGCCGTCCCATGACAGGCAATTGAGCTTCATCTAAGGGAAAGCGCAACAATCTTCCACCGGAAGTCGCAAGAACCGCATGGCTGCTCGCTCCTGCCAAATGGGCAGAAATTAGATAGTCTTCTTTCTCTTGAGTGCCTGCGGTAAAGGTACCCAGCTTTATAGCATTCAATCCGCGCCCGGTCAGATTACCAAATTCAGAAAGGGACATCCGCTTGAGCTTACCTCCAGCGGTACGTAACACCATGTACTGGTCATCAGAATATTCCTGAAGCGCAAAAGTGGCGCAGACCTCGTCCCCTTTAATATCAGAAGCAGTAACGAGAGTAACTAGCGGCGTTCCTCTGCCTCGACTCGTCTCTGGTATCTCACTAACGGGCACTTGATGCACCCGGCCCATGCGCGTCACGACCAGCAAATCTTTCTGGGTCGTTGTGCTGTGTTGCTCTACGACATAGTCTTCCACCCCTTCACTAATAGTCATATTCGCGTTTTCTGAACGACGATTCTTGGTGGGACGGAAACGACGTATATAGCCTTTTTGGGTGACTTGAACAGTGCAGTTGACATCGGCAGCCACCGCAATGGGCTCAACGGTCATCTTTGTCACTTGCGGATTGATTTGCGTACGACGAGGGTCACCATACTTTTTCTTCATGGCTTTAAGTTCAGCCTTAAGGAAATTCATCAGTTTCTTACGGTCCGTGAGTAAGCCTTCGATGGTGGCAATACGACGGAGGAGTTCTTCTTGCTCCGATTGCAGATGTCCTCGGTCTAACTGTGTTAGACGACGCAAAGGCATCTGCAGAACAGCTTCTGCTTGAGAAGCACTCAGGTTCATTTCTGCTTGCAGTCTTCCTCTAGCCGTGGGCACATCAGCAGAGGTCCGCAACAGATGGATGACGCCATCCAGATGGTCTAAAGCAATCAGAGAACCTGCCAAGAGATGGGCTTTTTGTTGCTTTTCTCCCAATTCACAGCGGAGGCGCCTGGTCAGCGTTTCCTCTCGAAAATTTAGGAATTCTTGGAGGAGCTGTTTTAGGGAGAGAAGCCGGGGCTGTCCATTCACAATAGACAGCAGGATAACGCCAAAGTTGTCCTGGAGCTGGGTTAAACGATAGAGCTGTTGCAGGACTGCTTCCGGTTGGACTTCTTTGCGTAATTCAATGACAACCCGCATTCCCGTGCGGTCTGATTCATCCCGGAGATCTGAGATCCCTTGAATTCTCCCCTCATTCACCAGATTGGCAACTTTTTCAATCCAAGCCGCTTTATTGACCTGATAGGGCAGTTCTGTGACTACAAGCGCGGGCTTACGAGAACGTCCCCGGCCCACTTCCTCCTGGTGTACGACCCCTCGAACGGTGACACTCCCTCGGCCATTGGCGTAGGCATCTCGAATACCGTCCGTATTGACGATATGCCCTCCCGTGGGAAAGTCTGGACCTGGAATTAGCTGGTGGAGAGCTTCATCACTTAAATTCTGGTTATCGGCTAGAGCTACCAGACCGTCTACAAGCTCTGCGAGGTTATGGGGAGGAACATTGGTTGCCATCCCCACGGCAATCCCGTTACAGCCATTGAGTAGCAAGATAGGGAGTTTGGCCGGGAGGACGGTGGGCTCTCGTTGCGAACCGTCAAAGTTGTCCTGAAAATCAACCACTTCTTCCCGGACATCATCAAGAAGCCCCTCAAATCCCACAGCCGCTAAACGGCACTCTGTGTAGCGCATGGCGGCAGCGGGGTCATTATCTACGGAACCAAAGTTGCCATGGCCTGACAAGAAGGGATAACGACTGGAAAATTCTTGGACCATCCGCACCAAAGCATCATAAACAGCCTGGTCTCCATGGGGATGATATTTACCCAAAACATCTCCGACCACGCGAGCACATTTTCGGAATGGTCGGTCGGGAGTCAAGCCCAACTCCGCCATCGCAAAGAGAATTCTGCGGTGTACAGGCTTTAGCCCATCGCGCACATCGGGAATCGCGCGACCGACAATCACGCTCATGGCGTATTCCAAATAGGAACGCTGCATCTCGCTTTGGAGGGAAGTTGGCAGGATTCTTCCTTCCTCTGGAGTGGGGTCTGTGAAGCTCAGTTGCTTGGCCATGGGATTCCTTCTACACCAAAGAACAGTTGTACCCCAGCGAAGGGGCTTCTAGAGAAGCCTATCAAAAAGCCTGCGGACAGCAACATATTCTGTTCATAAAAACAGAACGGCATTGCTCAGCAGGCTAAGGGGATACAGACGACCGACTATTTATTGTCCGTCATCTCAGGGTTCCTAAGGAGTACGTTGCTTAGCAGGGACTTCTTCCGGCAGAATTGCTCCCTCTACAGGGCATACCTGCAAACAGATACCGCAATCAATACAGGTAGCAAAATCAATCCAATACCAATCCGTCCCCTTCGCATTTTTGCCAGGTCCTTGGTCAATACAAGAGACAGGACAGGCTTCTACACAATCTGCTACACCCTCGCAGACATCCGTAACAATGGTATGGGACATGGTTTTTCCTTCACAGGAGCATTCGACAACCATTATACGGGGATGCGGAGCGGCTAGCCGGTATTACGCATTCCAGCGGCGATGCCATTGATGGTCAAAAGCGTCCCCCGCAGCAGTTCAGCTTGGCTGTCCCGGCGAATCGGCTGTGGGCTGCGGAATCGCTGGATCATATAGACCTGTAGATAGCCCAAGGGAACAATCGAACCATTACGCAGTTGAACAGAGCGTTGGAGGCTGGGGTTGTCATCAAGAAGGCGCTGGTGCTCACTGATCGCTAATACGAGCTTTTTCGTAAGCTGCGCCTCCGCTTCAATACGCTTGTGCAAACTATAAGCCATCACCTTATGTTCTTCAGGCATCAGACGGTCTAAATAATGCTTGGCAATCTGTAAATCAGCCTTAGCCAGCGTCATTTCCACCTTAGAAATCAGCGTCCTAAAGAAAGGCCATTGACGATAGATTGATTGCAACTCTGCCAGATGTTTTTCAGGATTGAGGCTGATGTATTTCTGTAGAGACGTTCCTACCCCATACCAAGCTGGAAGCAAGTATCGGGCTTGGGTCCAAGAAAATACCCAAGGAATCGCTCTCAGACTAGAAAAGTCCCGTTTCCCCTTGCGTCTTGCAGGACGAGAAGAGATCTGGAGTTCACTAATTTCTTGAATCGGTGTGACATGGTTGAAAAATTCGAGGAAACCCTCGGTGTCATAGACTAAATTTCGATACTCTGTGCGTGCATCCTCAGAGAGCTGCTCTAGAAGCTGATGGGTGTACTGAAGCCCAGGCGGTGTGGTAGGCACAACGCTAGCCTGAATCACCGCTGCGGTAACCGTTTCAATATTTTTGATGGCCAGTTCAGGGAGCGAATACTTGGAAGCTAGCACTTCACCCTGCTCTGTAATTTTGATTTTACCGCCGATTGAGTGTCCTGGTTGAGCCAGAATCGCTTGATAGGCAGGCCCTCCACCACGACCTACCGAGCCTCCCCGACCGTGGAAAATTCGAAGGCTAATCCCATGGGCAGAAGCCACCTTCTCAATCGCAATTTGCGCTTTATAAATTTCCCAGTTACTGGAAAGGAAACCACTGTCCTTGTTGGAGTCAGAATAACCGAGCATCACTTCCTGTAGACAGTTGAGCCCTGAATCCATCGCGGTCAGGTCCGCTAAATAAGAATGGTAGAGCGGCAGAGAGAAAAGTTGCTCTAAGATCTTAGGAGCCCGCACCAAGTCTTCCACGGTTTCAAACAACGGAACCACCATCAAACTGCCCGTACCCGTTTCTGGATTAAACAGGCCTGCTTCCTTTGCAAACAACAGGACTTCTAGAAGGTCTGAAGTCTGACGACTCATGGAAATGACGTAGGTATTGCAAATCTTCTGTCCAAATTCTTCCTGCATCTGTTGGAGGATGCGGAAAGTCTCAATCAGCTCGCTAGTCCGAGCGGAGAAATTTAACCGATGAGGAATCAGCGGGCGCAAGGTCTGCAATTCTTGGATCAGCCATTGACACCGTTCCTCTTCGGACAGGCTGGAGTAGGAAACCCCTTCTTCAAACAGACGCAACTGAAGCGTAATTTCATTCAGCGCTGCTTCGTGCTCACTGCTATCCTGACGAATATCCAGCATTGCCATGTGGAAGCCAAATACTTCTATTTGCAACATCAAATCATCCAGTTCTTGGCATGTTAAACCAGAAGAACGAAGGCTCTGACGGACTAATTGCACATCTGCCAATAGTTCCTCTGCCTGGCGGTAAGCGCCTCGCCAGCTGCGCTCTTCCATTTCAGTCAATCCACCAGGGCCATTGTCTGCCAGGAACTGATTACGTCTAAGGGCCAAGTCCAAACGCTTACGCATATAGGCCAGCTTTAAGCGATAGGGCTCTTGGTGATAGCGGAGCGCTAGTTCTTCATAGATTTCTGGGAAAACGGCTTGGTCATTATCCAACGAGTACAAAAAGTCTGGATGAACATCACTCCAATGCTGAGAAACACTCAGAATACGGGTTAGCTCGTAGACCTTTTGGATATATTTCTCTAGGGCTACTTTGCGTTGTAAACAGGCTGTTTGCCAAGTCACGATTGGCAGCACCGAAGGATTTCCATCACGGTCAGCTCCCACCCAGGAACCAAAGTGACAGAAATTGGGTAGGTCCCTGGCTAGCTGAGGATAGAACTCTTTCAGGCTGTAGCCCAGGTCTCGATAAATGAACGGGACTGTATCAAATAAGACATCTCCGAAGTAACTGAGGGTATGGGCCACCTCATCCAATACTTCAGGTTTGAATTGATGGAGTTCATCGGTCCGCCACCACAGTCGAATTTCTTCCTTTAGCTTTTCTCGAAGCGTTTGCAGCTGCCACTGAGAAGACCAAGGGTCATCGAGGGCATCCAAGAGATGCACTAAATAGCTGTGCTTTTCGCGAATGGTCCGCCGCACAATTTCTGTAGGATGGGCCGTAAAGACCAACCGCACATCTAATTGGTCTAGAACCCGGGATAGTTCTGGTGCAGAAATTCCCAGGGCTTTCAGCTCTCCAAAAAGCCAACGAAAAGAACCAATAGGGGGTTCATCCAGTCCCCCTTCCCGTCGAAAGGTTTTTTGTTCATGATGCTGTTCGACTAAATTGACCAGCTGAAAATAGAGACTAAAAGCACGCGCCGCCTGCACCGCTTCACTCAAAGACAGAGCCTCTACCATCTGCAAAACAGCCTCTTCGGGATTTTTCAAAGCTTGCCCTTCAGAAGTGCGCTGGGCTCTGAGATGTTGTAAAAGCTTGGCCAGATCTGGTCCACATTCGTTAACCAAGACCTCCTGCATGAGGTCTTCAACCATCTGGATGTTCTGATACATCGACTGCATGGTTACATCCGTAGGCGAAATAATATCTAAACCTGTTTCTGATGTCATGGCGGTGCAACAAAATATAGATTTTTACATTATCGATACCTGAGGGTACAGACTGTAAACCCATTGGTATGACTTAATATCCTATGAGGGTTTGAGCCCGTCCTAATGAATCCTTTGATACCTAATCAAAAAGCGGGACAGCTCTTTTATCATAGAGCTGTCCCGCTTTTAAACACTTTCAACTAGGAAAAATTTTTGAAAGGTTTATTTGTTGGGCTTGTGTACGGTGAAGCTCATCACTTGGCACTGCTTGATGTTGTCAAAAGCGACAACACGGATGTAGCAGTTGGGGTAAGCAGAGCGGCAAGCTTGCACTTCGTTGAGAACTTCCTGGGTGCTCCTAGCAGAGAACATAGGGAGCTTCCACATGGTCCAGTAGCAGTCCGTCGGCAAGGAAGTCTCGTTGAACTCAATGGCAGGGAAAAAGCCATTGTCCAAGGTGTACTGGATTTGCCTGTTGATTTGAGCATCGCTCAAAGGAGGCAGGTAGGAGAACGTCTCGAAGCGTTGTTGCTTAGGTAGAGTTTGCATGGGTACCTCGTGTGTATAGTTTTGCTCTTCCATGGAAGAGCTTTTATTTTTCTTCAGGACTGATTTCCTCAGTCCTAGCATCTGGTCCAGAATCTGACAGGCTAAACTGGGTAATCTTTTCTAGGTGCTGACGACGGTGTTCTGTATTCGCTTTGAGAATTTCAGTCCGGGTCATCTCAGGCAAGAACTCCAGGACCTCTTCCGCTAAGTGTTCTCGGACCGTCATCACGCGAAAAGCAAGCTCTTGGCGGGCTTCAAGCAACTCTAGAAGGTAGGCTTCTCCATCTTGGATCTTGTCCTGGGTAGAGAACCTACTCATCCAGAGTGCTTGAGGAGGGTCGGTCTCAGAGAGTTGGGCGAGCACTGTCTTCACTGCTTGGTAGGTCAGATAACTGGCCAAGACTTTCGCAGTAGCTTTAGCGATGTGCTTAATATCCATGAGACGAAATTGCCCCCATGCCATAGATGCCTTCATCTTGTCCTACAAGCGTAGAACTAGATGGTGTCCATAGCTTCAAATTCGAACTTGATCTCTTTCCACAGTTCGCAAGCCACAGCCAATTCAGGAGACCACTTAGCGGCCTCGCGAATGATGTCGCCGCCTTCGCGCATCAAGTTGCGACCTTCATTACGAGCCTGCACGCAAGCTTCCAAAGCCACACGGTTGGCGGTTGCTCCAGGAGCGTTACCCCAAGGGTGACCCAAGGTCCCACCACCGAATTGGAGAACGGAATCATCCCCAAAGATGTCCACCAATGCAGGCATGTGCCATACGTGAATACCCCCGGAAGCTACGGCCATAACTCCAGGCATGGAAGCCCAGTCTTGGGTAAAGTAGATACCGCGAGAGCGGTCTTGCTCGATGTAGTTTTCCCGAAGCAGGTCGATGAAGCCGAGGGTAATCGCTTTGTCCCCTTCTAACTTACCGACAACCGTTCCCGTGTGAATGTGGTCACCCCCAGACATACGCAGGCACTTAGCCAAGACGCGGAAGTGGATTCCATGATTCTTCTGGCGGTCCATGACAGCGTGCATCGCACGGTGAATGTGCAAGAGTAAACCGTTGGCACGGCACCAGTGAGCCAACGTCGTGTTGGCGGTGAAACCAGCCGTCAAATAGTCATGCATGATAATAGGCATGCCGAGTTCTTTCGCATACTCAGCCCGCTGCAGCATCTGTTCGCAGGTGGGAGCGGTGACATTCAGGTAGTGACCTTTGATTTCACCGGTCTCCGCTTGGGCTTTGTAGATAGCTTCAGCAACAAAGGTGAAACGGTCGCGCCAGCGCTGGAAAGGAGCAGAGTTGATGTTCTCGTCATCCTTGGTAAAGTCCAGACCACCCCGCAGAATTTCATAGACCGCACGGCCATAATTTTTAGCAGACAGACCGAGCTTGGGCTTGATCGTGCAACCCAAGAGAGGACGACCATATTTGTTCAATTTATCCCGCTCTACCTGAATCCCGTGGGGAGGACCTTGGAAGGTCTTGAGGTAGGCAACAGGAATACGCAAGTCTTCTAGGCGAAGAGCTTTCAGCGCTTTAAATCCAAATACGTTACCAACGATAGAAGTCAACATATTGGTCACAGAGCCTTCCTCGAACAGGTCCAGAGGATAGGCCACAAAGCAGATGTACTGATTATCTTCACCAGGAACAGGCTCGATGTCATAACAACGGCCCTTATAACGGTCCAGGTCTGTCAGGAGATCGGTCCACACCGTGGTCCAGGTCCCTGTTGAAGACTCAGCAGCTACTGCAGCCCCAGCCTCTTCAGGAGGAACACCAGGCTGAGGGGTCATCCGAAACGCCGCCAAGAGATCCGTATCCTTGGGGGTGTAATCAGGGGTGTAGTACGTTAATTTGTATTCCTTGACCCCGGCCTCATATCCAGCCTGAGTCTTAGATTTGGCGTATGTCATTGTCTACCTCGTTCTGTAGATTGTTACTTGTACACGAATGAACCGAACCGGACAGGTAAGCGCTGCCGACATCGAGTGGTAAACCAACGAAGCTTTGTTATACCTACGGGCTAGTCCCAGTACCACAAGAGATTAAAAACCGTGATCCCGTGGCTCGCCCTGACAATTTAACATGAAGCAACAGGCAGAAACGATAATCAATAGTTATAGTTTCTTATAAAATACATAAGAATTTGATATAAATTATGGTGGTCATTGAGTAAACTCTATACTGGGCTTACTGTTCCGCCGTAGGTGTCCTCACTGCTTTATTCAAGTCCTCAAGGGTAGAAGACTCTGAAGAAATATTACGTGGGCTCACCTGCATGCTATCCGTTGTCGATACGAGCTGGCCCAGTCCATCCACTAATTTGCGAAGATTCTTGCGGAAATTGGGGTCTCCAGTGATTTCATCCAGGTCTGACGTGATTTTTTGAGCGTTTTGAAAGGTAACGCGAGCAGCATCCAAAGTCTCTCTCAGAGAGTCAATGGTAGCGGGGTCAGAGAGCCCATCCGTTATCTTCCGCACATTCTCCGCCGCTGCCGCTGCATTACTAGCCAGTCGCGTTAAGTCTTTACCAAACTGTCCATTCGCCAAGGCTGGTTTCAGCTCTGCCAAGACAGCTTTGAGGTCCCCAGAAGCCGTGCTCAGGTTGTTCAGGGTTGTTTCCAGATTCTTGCGATTGTCGGTGACCACTATTTTAAGCGTGTCGGCGGCTCCGCCTACCGAACGACTGGCTTGCTCCACGGACTTACCCGCAGCCCCAAGGCTGTCAACATTTCGGTTAACCCCTGTAGCAACTTTTTCAAAGGAAGTGGACACTCTCCGCACCTCCGTGCTGATGCTTCCTAGCTTACGAGCGGCCCTACCCACTTCTCGGATAGTCCTATCCACATTGTTAAAAAAGTCACTATCAAAACGAAGCGCCACCTTGTTCAGCGATTCCAAAAGTTGGGCAATACGGACTGGGGAGACCCCTTGCGCAATGTCTGAGTTGGGACAAATCAACTCGACGGAGCCAGCATTCGGATCTTTCTTACATTGCTCCTCAAAGTCTTCAAAAGACACTTTAGGGGTCTGGACTCCTTGGTTGGGGACGAAATCGACAAAGGTTTCTCCAATCAATCCACTTTGACTGACTGTAATTGTTGATTGTGTAGGGATGAGGATGTTTTTTTCGATAAGGACGGTCACTTTGACTTGGTCCACGGAGGGAGCCAAGCCTATAACCTGTCCGATGCGTACACCCCTGAGGCGGACGGGAGCGCCCACTGCTACCCCATTGCCATCAGGGAACATAACGCTGAACTGGTAGGTGCGCTCACCGGGACGGAAATTAGTGATCCACAAAATCAAGCCCCCAAATACGGCAAGCCCTACCAAAAAGAGTAACCCCGTCAAGCCTTCTCGCACTCCACGCCGATTCAAGGGATCACCTCACGCCTAGTTCACAAATTCTAACCAATCTCGGGAAAGGTCTGGAATTCTAGTTATTTTCTATACATTGGCTAGCGCCCATATAATCGGCACAATTTGCAGGCACGATAGAGGGCCGTGAGGGTGGGTACTACTGAGAGAATGAAAAGAATTTTCTTGTTACTGGGCCTGCTTGGCTGCGCCCCTTGCTTTGCCCAGACACAGACGGGGCCTGATCAAGCAACGAATCAAATCAAGGATCAAGCTAGAGTCCAGTCCCGTTACGTGACTACCGCCACACAACTCTTAGCGAAAAAGGGCATCACACCCAACAACCCGGCCCTGTTCGAACAGGGCTTGCTCAAGATGGGGCAAGGAGCCTGCCAGCTCATCAATGGGGGCGGGGATCCCCAAAAAGTGACGGAAGCCCTCAAGGCCATAAGCCAAAAGAGTGGCATGAAAGCTCAGATGGCCGATGCGGTGGGAGAGGTTGTGGTGCAATCAGCCAGCGAGACTCAGCTCTGTGCCTATGTCCCTATCTCCTCCCCGACCCCTACTTCTCCCCAAGAAACCCAGTATTTAGCGAAGACAAAGCAACTCCTCGCCAAGCAAGGGCTGCGCATACCCAAAAATGAAAACTTAGACCCTGCTTTTTTAGCGACAGGGCGCACCATTTGCAAACTACAAGAAGAGGGTTCTCCCATAGATCTCAAAGAGCTGACCATCGTAACTGCCAAAAAGTTGGGCTATTCTCAAAAACTTATGTCCGAGATGATGGAGGTAGAAATCCAAGCAGCGCGTACAGAGTTATGTCCCAAAGTTAAGCTCTAGGATATTAAGACCGACCTCAGACTTCCCCAAGCGCTTGATAGTCTAGAGTTATGCTCCCCCCTCCCATCCTTAAAAGTCGTCACGCGGGTTATCATGGCCCTGGCTCCCCTCAGCGTTTTTTTGAAGGCTGGTATTACCGGATAAGCCTTCCGGCAGAAGGGGCGTCCTTTGCTTTTATGTACTCCATTGAAGACCCAGGGCGTGAAAAATCCACTTCTGGGGGATTTGCTCAAGTCCTAGGACCTAAGGATGAGAGAGTCTATCAACTTTTTCCAGACACGAAGCAGTTTTGGGCCAGCACCCAACAACTGGCTTTCGGACACTGGCATGAAGGCACAGGGAATCCTTCTCCTCTGGGTTATCTACCTCCTGAGCGCTTCGATAAGACCGTACTTTGGGGCTATCAGGCCACAGACCAGATCAATCAGGGCATGATTCACGATACGCAGGGAAATATCGTCCGTTGGCATTACAGCATAGAACCCCAATACGGGTGGGGAATGGAACGCAATTTAGCAACGATGGGCCTGTTTTCCTACCTTCCTGTTTTTGAGCCGGGTTGGCAAATTTTAATGAATCGGGGAATGGCCACAGGCTGGGTGGAATGGAAGGGTCAGCGTTATGAATTCTCAGGAGCACCAGCCTATGGCGAAAAAAACTGGGGAGGAGCTTTTCCAAAAAAGTGGTTTTGGATCCAAGCCAACGCTTTTGAGGAAGAACCAGACTTGGCCCTAATCACTGGGGGGGGCATCCGTGGGGTGCTCTGGAAAGAAGAATCCATAGCCATGGCGGGACTCCATTACCGGGGTAAATTTTATGAGTTTATGCCCACTAAAGGGGAAACCGAGATTCACTGTGCTATTCAACCATGGGGGAACTGGCAGATTGAAGCAGAATGTCGGGGTTACCGCCTGGAAATAGAAGGCACGAGCCCTGCTGAGCCCGGGGTAATAGGGGGTATAGAACTACTGGCACCCACCCTGGAAGGCCCCCAGTTTGTTTGCCGGGATAGCCTTCTGGGAAATGTTTCACTCAAACTGTCTCGCCTCAGTGGCAGTGTCCTGGTAGAAGCTCAAACCGATCTCGGAGGCTTGGAAACAGGAGGAGGTCCTTGGGATGGCTTATGGAAATTCTAGACTAAACCCTCCCCTATTGATTTCTTTCTGAGTACTCCATCAACTCTAGAATCCGTACCCGTCGGCCTTCAATCTGCACCCTTCCTTCTACGAGCCAACGCACCACTTGGGGATAAATACGATGCTCGGCTTCATGGATTCTTTGAGACAAAGTCTCAACGGTATCGTCCGCAAGAATAGGAACTGTTTCCTGGGCAATAATTGGGCCGCTATCCACTTCCAAATCCACAAAATGAACCGAGCAACCAGTTACCTGTACGCCGTATTCTAAGGCCTGTTCAACCGCCCGTATTCCCCGAAAACTAGGGAGCAAACTAGGGTGAATATTCACCATGCGACTGCGATAGGCATCTACGAGCACAGAGGTCACCAAACGCATCCAGCCAGCCATGACCACGAGGTCTACCTCGTATTTAACCAGGACCTCCAGAATGGCTTGATCCAGAGCTTCTCGCGTTGGGAATTGGCGATGATCCAAAAAAAAGCTGGGTATCCCTAAGTTCTCTGCCCTTAGGCGGACAGGAGCGGCAGGATTGTTGTAAATCACCACGGCAAATTGAGCAGGGCTACCCCTCGTTTGGTCTACGATGGCCTGAAAATTACTTCCCTCGCCAGAAGCCAGTATTCCAATTTTTACGCTCAAGCCAACTCTCCCACCACTTCTAATCGAGAGTACGGTGCAACAGGAGCAAATTCATCTTTCAAGTCTTCAGCCATACTAGGATCAATCCAGCCTAGTTGGGTCAATAGATGAATGGCGGCCATACGCTTTGCCCGGCTAGAACCATCCTGGACTTTAATCGCCAATCCCATGCCTTGTTCGAGATTGGCAATACATTGCACCCCTTCTGCACCGCTTTTACTGACCAAGTGGCTGGGAAGCATAGACATCAAGACCGTATCAAACTGTCCCTCTCCCGCTACCATCCGGGGATGACGGTTCATGGCCCGTGCTAAATACTCTAAGTTCGGGTTTTTACTAGACCCTAATTGCGCATAGAGCCATGCCAGTTGAGAAAGGGGCATCTGGTAGGTAGGAACTCCACAGTCGTCACGGGCGGTAATGAATTCTTCTGCGGGCAATCCAATCAACTCTGCCAAAGTTTGCCCAATCAGCTGCTGCACAGGGTGGCGACGGGAAGCATAGTCTATCGTTTGCCAACCCATTCTCCGACAGACCGCCAACATTCCACAATGTTTGCCGGAACAATTGTAGGCCAAGGGCGTCTTAAATCCCCTGGGGGTGGGACAGGTCAGCACCTTGGGCTCCAAATCACAGCGCCACAGGATATTGAAAGCCCTCCGCTGATGCTCCATCGACCCATCGTGAGAACCACATATCAAAGCCAAATCCGCCTCAGACAGATTGAAGCGCTCGTAGGCTCCGCTGGACATTACAGGCAGAGCTTGAAATGGTTTGAGCGCAGAGCGGGCAAAAGTCACATACTCTTCGTTACCCGCTTTTAAGAGGATGCGCCCTCTGTGGTCTGTTACTACGGCATGGCAATAGTGGATTGACTCTACTAAACCTTCACGAAGCACGTGGACCACTACTGAATGGCCCTTTAAATACTGTTCCATGTCCTCTAGTGTACGAGAGAGGCACGAATTTTGGTCTTTTCGATTAAGCTTTAAACAGTCTTCCGTTGAGGGAGTGGTATTCTGACCTGCAAGTATGGGCATTATCTTGATATAGGTGCATTTGTCTAAATTAATCCTGTGGTGCTGCTCCAATGAGCTCAGTAAAAGTCCTAGTAGTTGATGATGAACTAAGTATTAGAACCCTGGTTCGCCGGTACTTAGAGAGGGAAGGTTATCAAGTGGAAATCGCTGAGAATGGCGAAATGGCGATGCGCCTTTTCGATGCTATTCAACCCAACTTGGTGATTCTGGATCTCATGCTTCCAGACATCAATGGCTATGAACTGTGCCAGCGCATGCAAGCCCGCAACAATGTTTATGTTTTGATGTTGACGGCTCGCGGGGATGAGTCGGACAAAGTCCAAGGGTTCGCTCTGGGCGCAGATGACTATCTGACCAAACCTTTTAGCTTAAAGGAACTGGGAGCAAGGGTTTCTGCCATCCTCAAACGTCAACGGGGAACGATTGCTTCCACGGAGCAAGCCCTCCGTTATCACAGCATCTCCATCGATCCCATTCGTCGAGAAGTCAAACTATCCAACAATCTGATTGAATTAACAGCGCTGGAATTTGACATTCTCTACCTCTTAGCGGGGACGCCTGGAAAGGTATGGCGTCGGTCTGACTTGATTCGAGAAGTATGGGGTTATGACTACGTAGGGGATGAGCGTGTCGTCGACGTCCATATTGGTCAGATTCGCAAAAAATTAGAACAGGACACCTCAGAACCCATCTACGTGAGGACAGTGCGCGGAGTCGGATACAAGTTTGAAGATAATTCCAGTCTGGGAAGAGCTACCCCGACAGGAGGCTTAACTGTAAACTCCTAGTCTGTTTGGGAAGTGATTCTGGCCGTTCATGGATAGCAGGACAGAATTTACGGTACTCACAGGACCTACAGTGTTCCCCTTCTTTGGGTACAAAAGTTTTATCTTCCATGAGCGCACGAGCGAGGGACTGGATTTTAGCCTTGACTACAACCTGCTGCTCTTCATGGGCTTCAAACTGAACGATATCTCCTGTCCTTAGATAGATATGATTCACTTGGGCCAAAGAGCCTTGATATCGCTGGTTAAGCGCAATTTGATAAAGGCCCATTTGAATATCCAGCGCCAGTTGATCTGGAGCAAGGACCGTGCGACTCGTCTTATAGTCGGTGACCGCAAGCGCAGCCCCTCCTCCCTTTTTGGTATTCGAACGGAGCGTATCCAAACGGTCATAACGTCCGCCTAATTTGAATTCCACGGGACCCGCTTGCAGCGTTCCTTCCAAACGACCTTCCGTAGCCAGAGGTTCACGCCATTGGTCCAAGGGTTCGACAAATTTTTGATAGTACATCCGCAACAATTGCCAACCTTCTTTTTCCTGAGTTTCCGGGAGTGTGTTAGCAGCCGTTACCCAGGCCTCTTGGAGTACAGCCAAACTAGGCATGCCTCTCCATCCGGGCCATTGATGAAACTGGGCGAGGGCTTCATGAATAGATCTTCCGAGAAGGGCTGCCCGCAATGGTTTACCAGGAGCCTTTTGCTCATAGCGAAGGTAGTAGGCCCGAGGACAACGGCTAAACGTAGTCAGGCGAGTAGCAGACAGAGGCAGCATAGATAGTGGCTATTTTGCCATACCCTAGCATAAAACCACTACAGGTGGAATCAATGCCATGAAGATATCCTCCCGCTCAGACGCGACATATCGCCTCTCCATTCATGCCTCTACTCTTGTTGGCTGGGTTGAGGGGTAGGCTGATTGACCACCTTCCCGAAGGTGCGGGAGAACCAGATTTGCACGTCGTCTACATAGGTGAAGACCACGGGAATGACGACCAAGGTAAGGAGGGTCGAAGTAACGAGACCACCCACTACAGCCACCGCCATCGGAGCGCGGACTTCAGAACCAGCTCCAATCCCTAAAGCAATCGGCATCATCCCGGCAATCATGGCAATGGTGGTCATGAGAATCGGTTGCATCCGCTTATCCCCGGCTTCAACCATCGCTTTTCTGCGGGGAGTGCCTTCACGCATGGCGACGATCGCGTATTCCACCAGCAGAATAGAGTTTTTGGTGACTAGCCCCATGAGCATGACAATACCAATCAAGGCATAGAGTCCCAGCGGTTTGCCAAAGACCAAGAGGCCTGCCAAAGCTCCGCCCAAAGAGAGGGGCAGTGCCACCATGATCGTGAACGGGTGGAAGAAACTGCCAAACAACAAGACCAACACCGCAAAAATGAGGATGACGGCTGTCCCCAAGGCTAGGCCAAATTGGGAGAATACATCAGCCATAACTTTTGCATCCCCTTCATTCTGAATCCGCACAGAAGCCGGTAGATTCTTAAGCGCAGGTAACGCGTATACCTGTTTCATCACAGGACCCAGAGGGACGCCATTCAGGTTGGCTTCCACCGATACTTTTCTCGCCCGGTCATAACGGTCGATTTGGGCAGCTCCGCTTCCTACCGTGAACTCCGCGACCGATTTGATCGGAACCATCTTGCCATTACTTCCCATGACCCTGAGATTCTCGATCGTATCCAGATCGCTGCGAAACTTGGGGTCTAGCTGAACGCGGATCGGAATCTGACGATCCGCAAGGTTGAACTTAGCCAGATTGGCATCAATATCGCCAAGGGTGGCAATTTTAGCGGTCTGGGCAATCTCTTGGACGGACACGCCTTGGTCAGCAGCTCGGTCAAATTTAGGTTGGATCAGGAGTTCTGCCCGCAACAGACTGGCTGAGTTACTGACATCTACGAGGGCGGGAATTCCCCGCATTTGCGACGTAAGCGCATCAGCCGTTTTCGTGAGCGAGACGGCATCATCTCCCGTCAGGACAACGGTGACTTGTTTACCACCACTCACGCTGCCACCGAAGAAGCTGAGG
Organism: Gloeobacterales cyanobacterium; assembly: GCA_049582005.1. Classification (GTDB taxonomy): domain Bacteria; phylum Cyanobacteriota; class Cyanobacteriia; order Gloeobacterales; family PMM-0068; genus Sivonenia. The sequence continues at coordinate 22,930 of JBAUTB010000097.1, forward strand.
CGAGTTCCAGGCACCTGGTCTAACAGAGGTCGCACATCCTGTTCAAATTGCTGCTGAGAGAGGGCTCTTTCTGCACGGGGCTTAAGGTTGATATAGACCGTGGCCTTGTTGATTTTTCCAGAATCGCCGCTGCTGGCACCCTGACTCCCAACGCTACCCGCTGAGACAAAGACGCTGGCTACTTCAGGGCGCGTTTGCATCAAACGGCTGATTTGTTGCGTAGCTCGGTCCGTGTCTGCCAGCTTAGAACCTGGAGGGAGTTCCACCGTGAGCAACGATTGGCCGCGATCAGTCGCCGAAATAAACCCTGTCGGGATAAAACGGACTAAGGCCAGAGAACCAGCAAATATAGCGACCGCAATCACTACCGTCACCAAACGATGATCCAATGACCAATTCAGGATGGCGTTATAGCGCTGAACATACCAGGGGGATTCTTCCTTGGTTTCGTGGTCCTTCAAAAAATAGGCGGCCATCAAGGGCGTAACCAGACGCGCTACCAAAAGAGAAAATAGAACCGCTACGGCTACGGTCACCCCAAACTGTCGGAAAAATTGTCCAGGGATTCCACCCATAAATCCCACGGGCAGGAATACCGCTACAATGCTCATCGTAGTTGCGACAACGGCTAAGCCAATTTCATCGGCAGCGTCTAAGGCCGCCCGGAAGGGACTTTTGCCCATCTTCATATGACGGACGATATTTTCGATTTCTACGATCGCATCGTCCACCAAGATGCCAACCACCAAAGCAAACGCCAAAAGGCTCAAGTTGTTTAGGGTGTAGCCCAAAGCCTTCATCACCGCAAAGGTCGGTATGGCAGAAAGAGGCATGGCTAAACCTGAAATCAAAGTTGCCCGCCAGTCTTTTAGGAAAATAAAGATCACGACTACGGCCAGAGTAGCCCCTAGCAGCAAGGCCTCTATAGAGGCTTCATAGGATTCATGGACAAATTTGACCCTATTGAGAATCAAGGTAAAGCTGACGTCAGGAAATTGTTTACGGAGTTCTGCAATCTTTTCTTCGACTCCTTTTTCTGTCGCCACTTCACTACTGCCCACCGAACGCTCAATAGCAAAAGAGACTACAGGCTGTCCATCCAAACGAGCAAACTGCCTAGGTTCGGAAGTGCCGTCCTCTACCTGGCCTAATTGTCTTAAGCGAGCTTTGCGGCCATTGGGAAGAATAATTTCCGTATCGCCCAACTGCTCGACGGTCTCAGCACTACCCAAGGTGCGGATGGATTGTTCCTGTGCTCCTAATTCCCCACGGCCTCCTGGTAGATTGATGTTGAGGGCGCGGATTTGACGGTTGACATCTTCAGCGCTGATCCCCAAAGCCAGTAAACGGCTAGGGTCAAGATTGACACGAATTTCCCGGTCTACTCCGCCGGAACGGTCTACCTTAGAAACTCCGCGGACGGACAGGAGCTCCCGACTGATCTCATTGTCTACAAACCAACTTAATTCCTCGGTCGTGCGCGAAGCAGAAGCCACGGAATAGATCATCATCGCGGAGCCTGTGAAGTCTACGCGCGAAATAATCGGCTCTTGAATATCTTGAGGGAGGTTCTGACGAATCTTGGTTACCGCATCCCGCACGTCGTTGAGAGCCCTGTCGGTGTTGGTTCCGAGGATGAATTCCACCACCGTAGAAGACACACCGTCATTGACAGTAGAACGAATATGGTCAACATTACCGACCCCCGCTATGGCATCTTCTACTTTCTTGGTGATCTCAGTTTCCAGCTCAGCAGGAGCAGCTCCAACTTGAGTGACCGTGATGGACACCGTAGGCACATCAATATTGGGGTTTTCGTCAATATTCAGGAGTCTGAAAGAGACAAAACCAGCCAGGGTCAAAACCGAGAACAGAACCATCGTGATGATCGGATTACGGATAGACCAGGCGGAAATATTCCAATTCACAGGCTTTCTCCTTTGGCCAGGGCCGTGCTATCCAAACTGCCAATCCGCACCGTATCGCCATCTTTTAGATAGCCTGCCCCCGCAAGAATAATGTACTCCCCGGCGCTGAGGCCAGAGCGGACTTCCACAAAACCACCATTGCGTGCCCCGGTCTGGATAGAGCGGGCGGCGGCCTGGGCCGTATTATTTTGCTGCGGCTCACCTTTCAGAACAAAAACAAAGGGTCTGCCCTCTTTGAATAAAAGAGCGGTTTCTGGAACGACCAGCGCAGGAGCCGAGCCAAGACTCAACGCTCCCCGCACGAACATCCCAGGTCTTAACGCAGCATTCGGGGGTAACGAAATGCGTACTAAACCAATTCGAGTCTGAGCATCCACTACAGGCGCGATTTCGCGGACTCTTCCGGTGTAGCGCTTGGAGGGGTCTGCATCAGAGGTAATCGATACCGCTTGTCCGGATCGGATCCCTGGTAAATCCAGTTCTGACACTTCAGCATTCAGTTCGATACGGCCATCCCGCACCATCGTAAATAAGGCGGATGAACTGGCAGCAACGCCTGAAGTGACACTTCCCAGTTTGGCCTGGCGTTTACTGATAAATCCATCATCAGGAGCGAGGATCTTAGTCTGTAACATCCTGGCTTTATATTCTTCCAGGTCAGCTTGGGCTGCCATAAGGTCACTCTGGGCAACTGCAAGACTTTGGCGCGCAGAATCCACCCGCGCTTGTGTAGTCGCCGCACTGGTTCCCCGAGACTGGGCTTCCTGCTGACTAATAGCCCCTTGACGCACCAAGTCGTCATAGCGCTTAAAATTCCGGTCAGCTTCTGTTCTCAACGCTTCTGCTTCCTTGATTACAGCCTGTTGCTGACGAATAACAGCCTTCGCTTTGTTGACACGAGCCTCGGACTGGTTCATTTGCGCTTTTAAGACTCGGTCATTGAGGGTAGCGAGAACCTGCCCCTTGCGCACTCGGTCCCCTTCATCCACATAGATGTTTTCAATGCGTAATCCACTCGCTTCCGCAGCAATCGGCAGTTCATCCCAAGCGGCTAAAGATCCTGAAACGGAGAGAGTCTTGGGGAAAGATTTAGAGATTACAGGCTGCACGGTCACCGTCAAACTGGGCCGGGGCTTAGCTGCAGGAACCGACAGAGGCTCTTTCGGTTTGTTCGTAGTAGTGGTGTAGAAAGCAAAGGCAGCTAGAGATAAAATGCCAAGGCTCATGAATAAAGGCAACGCACCTCGACTTTTCTTAGCGGAAGAGGGTGTCTTACCCTTTTCCTGAGAAAGATAAGGTTGCTCGGAATCTATAGGCCCTAAGACTTCTGGTTTTTCTGTCGAGCGGGACGAGGGTAGAGCTTGCTTACGCTCGTCTTGTTCAAAGTCTTGCATCAAATCTGAAGGCTCTGAAACCGTTTGTTTTTCTGAGGATTGAGTCATATAGCAGGGTCCTTACAAGGAGGGCTGGCACTTTACAATTCTACATGTTTGTGCGCTATCTTTCTGTCTATTAATAATAAACATATTAACTAATTTTTGTTCGTGTTTCCCTTGAAGAGAGCTTTCCTTGGAGCAGAACTTTTAGCTTCCAGACTGGCAGCCCCGCACTCTCCCTAGTACTGAGGGTACACAGGTGAGCGTCCGCGTTATCGGGGTGCGTTGCCGACCTAAGCAGAATAACTAGCGACTCGGTGAGCGATATGCCTTCCCTGAAGGCAGGGGAGCCCGAGAAGGTGTAGAAAACTCTAGTTTCGTGATCTGTCCCTCTGGATTAAGTTCAATTTGGGCAGGAACCGAACCTCGACTTAACTCCACGACAAATTCCTTACCCCGCGCTTCTACACTCTTGTAAGATCCGAACTGGGACTTAATCTGTGAGATATGGGAAGCAACTCTGGGCGCAACCTCAGCATTGGAACCTTGGATCTTAAAATTGGGAGCAAACCACTCTGCACGGAAGCTATTCGGTTCGGTGGTAAAAAATCGCTCAAGGGCTACATTGGGCGTTATCGGAATGAGCTGAGATTTAGTGGGGATTGGCTGAGCAGGGGGTAATGACTGTTCTTGCGCCAAAAGTTTATCGGTGGGTACGGCAGAGACAGGAAATGCAGACAGTCCTGCACAGACTAACGTCAAGAGCACTCCAACGAATCTGGAAGGGACACGCTGGAGTTTTGAGCCATAGAAAATAGAATTCAATCGTTTTGACATTTCTGGGACTCCTTAGAAATTAATTTGACGGATGACCTCACGCATTAGACAAGGAAAAATCCTCTGAGCTAAGCGTATTGACCCCTTAATGCTATGACGATTTCCCTATAAATTCTTTGTTGAAATGGCAACGAACATTTATGAATGCATTGTTCAGTCACGCTAAGGGATGCACGTTCCGACTCAAGCGACGATAAACTTCTGCCAACGCCTGAGCATCTCCCACATTTCCAGGGAAAAGCACTACGGGTAACAGCGGGAAGCGGGGATGATCTTTTGGCGTGCGGACTACGGAACAGCCCGCTAAGACTTGGCCCAAGAGTCTCGCTGCATCCAAAGCCAAGCCTTTGCTGAGCACATCATTAGAAGTAATACCCCCTTTGCTGATGAGAAAACCAATATCTGCAGGCAAGCCGCGCACCACATCCATCAACAGTTCTGACACCATCTCACCAAAATGCAGACGGGTCTGGGTGTCCGGGAACGTCAATTCTTCACGACTGGTGAAGACGACTGGTGTTTTGCCTTGAGCGTGGGCTTCATAGACATGTTGCAGGGTTTCATCGAGGATGGCTTCCCGTTCCTTAGATTTCAATAGACGAGCAACTTTTACTTCAACAGGGACAGTTCCCGGTTCTTTGAGAAGTTGTTCCAATTGCTCGGTAGTTTTTTTGACATGAGAACCGACTATTACCGCACCCGGTTTATCTGCGCGCACATAATTCGCCATATCCTCCGCCCGAATCGGCTGCGGCGGCAAAGCAGCTAAAGCTGTCAGTAAACTTGCCGCACTGCGGAACAGAAAACGCTTGCCGATTGTTTGGTCATCATGGACAAAGGCCGCCTGAAGCACATCCTTCGCAAAGCGATTCAGGTCTTCCTGATTTTCCGCATCGACTACTACGCATTGGTTACCCGTCAGTTTGCGTAACCGTTCTAAACTACCTGCACGAATATCTCTTAGGAGAAATCGTTCTACCGTGCTGGCAGCGATTCGTCCTTTGGTTTTCTCTGCCACATAATCCGGTAGATAACTATGGCTATAACCAAAAACTGAATCACGGGCAAATTCTGTCTGATGAACCGGAGTATCCACTCCATGCACGCGTAAATAGTGCACGCTATCCCGCGTAGTACGGCCCCCTTCAAAGAAGGCAGGGACTAGAAAATGGGCATCAAAAGGCCCTAATTCTTCGGCAATCACATCCGTCTCCACGGGATAATGACCGCGCAAGGTGGAGTCTGAGCGACTGACCACTAAAAAATCCTGAATACCTTCCTGCTCAATCGCTATTTTCAGGTTGTGACAGACTTCTCGGGTGATCGTTGTCGCTGCTTCTGGGGAAACTGCTCTCGTATTGGTCAGCACAAACATAATCGGGGCATCATCGGCCAGGCCCAGTCTCAGGGTATCCACATCCCAGCGGGTCAACAGCAAGCAGCTATGTACGGTCTGGGAACCGGTTGGGTCATCATCAAGGACGAGAATCTTCGGGCGTGGGGACATAGCAAAACGCTCAGTTCTAGAACCTTAGGCAGTTTATCTGCGATTATCATAGTCCTCATTGGCTCAAGAACTAACCCCAAATAACCGACTTCCGACAGCAAGAAGGTGAAAGCGGTCAAAGCCAGATTCCCGCATGACGAGCGCATCCAAAGTCTCTCTGACCAGACACGGCTCGTCGTCTCGGAGCCGCTGGGCGATGTATCAGAGGTCTGGAAAGAAGTTCCAGAGTCAAGCGGGGGAATTGTGCAGCCAGGTCAGGACGAGCTTGGGCTGTTCACCCCGCAGCGATATTAGCCTTACTTGCTACAGGCCTGAGCGGCAATACTGTACGCATTATTGCGGGCACTTCCAACAACTATGTTGATCTGGTAAGGCTGCTTAACAATAGGTGATCGGAACGTAAGTGCATAGGGCTTCATCCGTGTCATTGAGATTTTACCGTCATAGACCGTTGAAGAACTGTTATCGCTATATTTGAGGTTAACCTTGACCGAATAATCAGCGTTGTTTTCCGGCCTCAGCTCAGCTCGGTAGGACTTGTACACCCGGCCTACCGGCACAGCAAAGTCTGCATTTTCATTACCCAAGCGAAATTGCTTTCGGACCACGGTTGATCCCGTCGAGACCTCTTGGAGCGCTGTGCAACCTTTGGGGATCTGAGGAGAAAAAGGTGTCTCTGGCTGAGCGCCAGCCATTTGAGAGAATACGCCCGCTCCTGTAATTAAAGAGATACAGGTTACGGTTGCGACAATCCGAGAACTTTTCAAGCGCATTGAAATTTTCCTTGAGCTAGAGCGTACAACATATTATCTTGAATTGGGCTTCGCTTAGGGCTTCGGCAACTCGCTTCGTCCGATTTGTCTCAACCCCTCGACAGACCCCTAAGCCCTAAAGCCAGCAGGTTTTTTCTTAGGCTTCTGTGCTTCTGCTGCCAGTAGTTTTATCACCTCATCGGCATAGCGTCCCTGGCGTAGTAAATCTGCCATCATCCGCATCGGTTTGTCAATGTGGGTAAAAAAGGCTTTGTATCCGGCACACAGGTAATTCAGTCCCGCTTCCCCATCAGGGGTTTCGATAAAGCGGTTTTTGGGACAGCCGCCATTACAAGCAAACTGCACCGCACAGTCTCGGCAATATTGAGGCAGGGTATCGAATTTTGCCTGACCAAACTGACGCTGCCGCTCGGAGGCGATCAGTTCAATCATAGGCGTCTCTTGAATGTTGCCCAGCTTATAGTCGGGCTCGACAAAGTGATCGCAGGAGTAGAGGTCGCCGTTATGTTCCAGGGCTAAGGCGTTTCCACAGGTTTTAGAGAAGATGCACACTCCTGGCTGGACGCTGACCCAGTTTGCTAACGCCGCATCAAAGTGTTGAATGAAGACTTTGCCCACATCTCGCCGCACCCACTCGTCAAACACACCGATCAGAAACCGACCAAACTGCTCTGGTTGAACGGACCGCTCGGTCACCTGATTGCCCGATTGGATCAGCGTTGAACCATCTTCGTTTACCCGCTCGATAATAGGGATGAACTGAATAAATTCAGCACCCAACGTATCTCGGAAAAAGCGGTAGACCTCTAAGGGGCGATCGCCATTAGCTGCATTCACCGTACAGAGAATGTTGAAATCCACCTGGTGCTTTTTAAGCGTTTTCCAGCCTTGCATCACCTGCTCAAAGCTTCCTTTACCGCGTTTATCTACTCGGTAGGTATCGTGTAGGGGTTGGGGGCCATCAACACTCAAGCCGATCAGGAAATTGTGTCGTTTGAAGAAGCGTCCCCAGTCGTCATCTAAACGGGTGCCGTTGGTTTGCAAGGTATGACTTACTGTCTGACCCGGTTTTTTGTGTTTTTCCACCAGTTCGATCGAACGCTGAAAAAACGCCAACCCCATCAGGGTAGGTTCGCCCCCTTGCCAGGCGATGGTGACTTCTGGCGTGCGGTGGGATTCTAACAACTGCTGGATGTAGGTTTCCAGCAGGTCGTCTGCCATGCGGAACTTGCTGCCGGGATAGAGCTGTTCTTTGGACAGGAAAAAGCAATACTGACAGTCCAGATTGCAGATGGCCCCCGTTGGCTTAGCCAGGAGATGAAAGGCTGGAGGTGCATTCTTCGGCAGGGTTAGCATAATGATTCCTAAAGCGCAAAAAGCTCACAACACAATGTCACAGAACACTCAGGACCAGTGCTGAAACGCCGCCCAACTTGGCTCCGGTCACGATAATAGGGTTCTCCTCGACCACTTTCTCATTTTGCGGTCCCTAGGCAAACCCGATGAAGGTGCCCATCACAAGAAGTGCGGCGAATAGAGTGGAGTATGGCCTTTATTCTAAGCCACGCCGCTAAAATGCTCCTTCAATTTCGTTTCCTCTTCACTGGAGAGATTGGAGCGAATCAGTTCTACATCCTTTAATTCTGATGCTAGAGCTTCTTCAACCTTGTCAAGGGTCACATCCCCGGTCAACAGAAATAGAGCCGAGGTGCCTTCCGTTACCTTTTCGCGAACTTCTTTGATGAAATCATCATTGATACCGTAATCCTGAAAGTGCCCGGCTAAAGCCCCGGTAAGAGCACCTACTGCGGCCCCCAAAAAGGGCATAAAGAAAATCCAACCAAATAACATCCCCCAAAAAGCCCCGTCTAATGCCCCCAAGCCAACTAAAGGAAGGGCCTGCTCGGTCTTGGGTTTCTTTTTACCTTCGGGCCAAGTCACGATTGCTGCATCTTGAATTTGAATTAAGTGCTGTTTTTGAAGTTCTGTCAGTTTCGTGAGCACATTACGCGCCCCGTCTGCAGTATTAAACTTCCATACCGTCAGGTTTGCCATAGCGTTTCTCCTCTTTTAGTTAATGATTTGAGCGAATCGATCCTTGTGGTCCAAGGGATGGATTGTGAACATTTGCATACTTATTTCCGCAATTGGGACATGGTAAATTCCCTCCACACTCTAATGCCCTACCTTAGGCCTTAACCATCATCAGCTTAAACCATGATCATAAGGTCATAAGGTTATGGGGATTGAGCCGATAGATCCCTCAAGAGAATTCAAGGGCATTTTATTTTCTAAGTGATTAGCGCCGCCCTATTGCTTCTGAAGCGACATCAGACGGTTAGCTGGTCCGCGCAGCAGTACGTAAGGGATCAGCGCCAACAGACTTGCAATAATGAGCGCATCCTTGGGATGGAATGCCCGCAAAGCGATGAACTGGTAAACAAGATCGAGCACAAAGGCGAGGATGAACACCTTGGAAATACCTTTCCAACCGTCCTTAATCAGGAACCGACGATGCTCCGGGGCAGTGAGTACCGCCCAGCCATAGGGCGTCTGCCCTTCCTGGGCATCGCGGCGACCGTCACGGAAGGCGAACACAGCCGCCATCAGGGGCTGTACGATAAACCGCAAGTGTAAGGGCCCATCAAGACGACCTATAAAGTCAGGCATGAACGCTGCCATAGATACATGTGCGAAAAAGCGAAAGTGTAAAAACCCGTCGAGAGGCCCGATAAGGTCAGTCGTAAATTTGATTAGGATATCTTCCATTTATGAAGTACGGAAAAAAAGATGGCTAGGTAATTCCAGAAAAGATGATGGCCGCTTTTACCTTCGCCTAAGCCTCGCTCTGATGTCAAGGCAAAAGCTTGCTCCCCCTAATACCACTTTCTAAACATACAAGGTCTAATGTAAACGCCAGGTTTATACACCCCTCAGAATTTCCGCTTACAACAGACAGCGGGCCGTTTGAAACGCGAGTGTCCACTATTACCAGGACACCTCATGTAGAATTTTCCCTCAATTAGGATACTGGTAATTTGCGTAGGATCAACTCGCTTCTTCCTGTCCTACTAAACTGGGGTCAAACTCTTCAGCCGGAGCTTTGAATCCACACTCTTTGTTGGAGCACTGAACCATGTCGCCCCGCTTCAAGGGCTTAAATACCAGAATCGAGGAACATTCTGGGCAAGGCTTCTTAATCGGCTTGTTCCAAAGTACGAAATTGCAGCTATTGGGGTCTTTTGAACTGTACTCACTGCACCCGTAGAATAAGCCCCGACGGCCCTTACGTTCCACAATTTGGCCCTTGTGGCAAACTGGGCACTCCAAGCCTACCTTCTTAAGAATGGGCTGGTTGTGCCCGCATTCAGAGCATTTGAGATATTCGCCAAAGCGACCGTATTTGGCAATCATAGGCTCATGACCGCATTGACTACAAACTTCACCGGGAACAGGTCGTTCCTTCGGGGCTGGTTCATTTTGGGGCGTGAGGGGATGGGTATGCTTGCATTCTGGATAGCCAGAGCAACCCAAGAAATTGCCGTACTTGCTGGATTTCTGAAGCATGGGTAGGCCACATTGAGCGCACAGATACTTCGTGACAATCAGGATGCGGTCCATTTCCTCGGTGGCTGTTTCGAGGGTCTTCAGGAAAGGCTCATAGAAACTAGCCAAGAGTTCACCCCAAGGACGTCCTCCACTCTCCACTTCATCCAACTCGGTTTCCATGTTGGCGGTGAAGTCCGTGTCTACAATATTCGGGAAATGCTGGACCAATTGAGCATTGACCGCCAGACCCAATTCGGTTGGCTGGAGCATCCTTCCTTCTTTCTTGACATAGCCACGGTCTTGAATAGTCGCAATCGTGGGCGCGTAGGTAGAAGGACGACCAATGCCCATCTCTTCCATGACCTTGACCAAGGTGGCTTCTGAGTAGCGGCTAGGAGGCTGGGTGAAATGCTGCTTGGGAAGCAGCTCTTTCAGGTTTACCACTTCCCCTTCTTCCAAAATTGGGACTTGCTGCTTTTTCTCTTCCTCTTCGGTGCTATCTTCTTCCCTTGCTTCTAGATAGACCCGTTGGTAACCATCAAATTTGGTCTGGGTGCTAGAAAGACGGAAGAGAGGGTCTTTTTTACCCTTGAGGTTGCCGCAAATCTCAATGGTTTGGATCGCCAGAATGGCCGCGCTCATCTGAGAACTGACAAAACGCTGCCAGATCAGGCGATAGAGGCGGTACTGGTCAGCGCTGAGAAATGGCTTGAGCTCTTCTGGGGTGCGGACGATTTCTGTGGGACGGATTGCTTCGTGGGCGTCCTGCCCCCCCTTCGCGGCTTTCCCCTGACGACGGGTTTTTGGTAAATATTGTTTGCCGTACTGGGCTTCAATGTACTCAGCAGCAGCATCCTGCGCCGTTTCTGCTATGCGGGTGGAGTCCGTTCGCATGTAAGTAATCAAACCGATGGGGCCTTCACTACCCAATTCAATCCCTTCGTATAGCTGCTGAGCGGCCATCATGGTCCGCTTTACCGAAAAGTTAAGAGCCGTGGAGGCTTCCCGCTGCAAACTACTGGTGATGAACGGGAACTGAGGCTCTTGCCTACGATCCTTGGTCTTGATGGAGCTGACTTTGTATTCCGTTACGCCCCTAAGAGCCGCTAGGACTTCATCCATAGCCTGCTGGGTATCAATCTCTGGTTTCTTACCATCCAGGCGGCTTAATTCTGCTTCAAAGGCACGCTTTTGCTTGTCTTTAACAAATTGAGCAGCCAGGGTCCAGTATTCTTTGCTCTGAAAGGCCTGAATTTCCTGCTCTCGGTCACAGATTAGACGTACAGAGACCGACTGTACCCGACCAGCAGAAAGACCCCGTTTAATCTTCTTCCAGAGCAGAGGACTGAGCTTATATCCAACCAAGCGGTCTAGGACTCTGCGGGCTTGTTGCGCATCTACCCGATTTTGGTCAATTTCGCGGGGATTTTGAACAGCAAACTGGACAGCTTCTTTGGTAATTTCGTTAAATTGAATCCGCTTCATTTTCTCCGGTGGAAGTTGGAGAATGTGGGCCAGATGCCAAGCGATAGCTTCCCCTTCCCGGTCCGGGTCAGGTGCCAGGAGCACTTGGTCTACGCCTTTAGCAGAGTTCCGCAGTTCCTTGACGACTTCTTCTTTGTCAGGGATTACTACATATTTAGGAATGAATCCTTTGGCGATATCCACTCCTATTTCTTTGGTGGGAAGATCGCGAATGTGGCCTGCCGAAGCTCTAACCACATACCCTTTGCCCAAGATCTTACTGATCGTTTTGGCTTTAGCTGGGGATTCAACAATGACGAGAGATTTACTCATCGGGCCTGCTCTTAAGTAATAGAGTCCTTAGTCCATTATTTAGCATGCAAATAACCCGCTGTCGTGCAACCCCCCTTCCTCCTCTTAGGGGGGATAGGCACATAAGACTCTATGACAGAGGAGGTTTGAGCCTTTTCATAAATCATTTATGAATTTATTATTTCGCCTGTAAAAAAGCTCGACGGCGTAGCTGTCCACAGGCAGCACTGTGATCGACTCCACGGGTTTGGCGTACGGAAACAGCCACGCCTGCTCGCTCTAAGGTAGAACGAAAATTTTCTACTTGTTTAGGAGTGGGACGGTCAAAGCGAGCTTCGTCTACAGGATTAAACGGAATCAGGTTGACATGACTTTGGAACCCTTTAACCCGTGCGGCTAATTCTTCTGCATGCTTGGGCAAATCATTGAAGCCCGACAGAAGGACGTATTCAAAACTAATTCGTCGGCCTGTAGTCCGTACATATTCCCGACAATCTGCCAAGAGATCTGCGTAGGGATAGTTCTTGGCCGTTGGTACAATCTGCTCACGCAAGGTTTGATTAGGTGCATGCAGGCTGACCGCCAAGGTGACTTGAAGATGCTCCTGGGCAAAATCCCGGATTTTGCCGGGGATGCCTACGGTAGAAACAGTAATCTGTCGCTGACCGATACCAATTTCTTGATTGAGGGCGCGCAGAGATTTGATAACCCGGGGCAGATTATGCATTGGTTCACCCATACCCATATAGACAATATGGGAAGCGCGGCGGCCCATTTCTTCTTGGACTGTGAGGACTTGGTCCACAATTTCATGGACTTCTAAGTGCCGCGCAAAGCCAGAATAACCGGTGGCACAGAAGGTGCAGCCCATGGCACATCCCACTTGGGAAGAAACACAGACAGTCAGGCGGTTGTCACTGGGAATGCCTACGGTTTCGATAGTTTGCCCATCGGCAAGAGTCAGGAGGAACTTGATGGTTCCATCCGGCGTGGGGGTCTGTAGAGCAATGGTGGAACGACCTACGGGCGTTTTGTTTTGTTCTCGCCAACTTTTAGGAAAGACTGTCACCTCATCCAAAGAACGAATGTTGCGGGTATAGAGCCATTGATGGAGTTGCTTGGCACGGTAAGAAGGCTGGCCTTGTTCGATAACCCATCGTGTGAGTTCTTCTGAAGAAAAACCCAAAAGGGGCATGATGCTATTCATAAACACATTCTAGTAAAGATATACTCTAAATATTTTTTTCAGAGGATAATTGGAAGTAGGGGAAAGTGGACAGGCCCATTGATGATAAGTGTGTAGTAGCTATTGATTTTATAGATATCACCCCAAGGATAGACCTGTCAAAATAGTCTATCGCTTTCTAGATTAACAACAAAACTCAATAGGTTCAGCAATTGAAGAGGTTCCAGAAGAAGGGAGAGTGCTCATGGAAATTTTTGATTATGTGATTTTAGGAGCGGGATTGGGAGGACTGTCGACGGCAGCCTGTTTGACCAAACAAGGATACCGAGTAGCCGTCTTGGAACGGCACTATTTAGCGGGTGGAGCTTGCCATAATTTTAGCTATGGAGACTACACGTTTTGTGCGGATGTCCACTACGTTTCCCAATGTGGTTCCGGGCAGACAATTCACCAGTTTTTAGACTATATCGGAGCAGAAATTCCCTTTAATTCTTTGGATCCTGATTGTATTGACCGAGTGATTACACCTGAGGTTGATTTTAAAATCCCTTTGGGATGGGAAAATCTGAGGGAACGCTTGCTTTCCACCTTCCCGGAAGAGGCGGTTCCGATTAACCGTTATTGTGATGAAATTAAACATATCCATGAAGAGTCGAGGAGCATCCTGTCTGAAGTGCATTGGTATGAACAGAAATGGACTGATTGGCTAAAACTGCCTAAATATTGGCATCTTTTTTCTAGACGGAACTGGACTTTGCAAGACCTCTACGATGATGTGGGGCTCTCTCCAAAGCTTCAGGATCTGCTGGCAGGCCAAAGCGGTGACTATGCTCTTCCTCCTAACCAAATTGCTCTATATACCCATTCTTCTTTAGTAAGCGATTATGCGGAGGGTGCTTACTATCCCAAGTATCACTTCAAATCTTTCATCAATACTGTTGTTGCATCGATCACCGATGGAGGTGGGGTGATTGAATACAACACGCCAGTTGAATCTATCCAAGTCCTTAATCATGAAGTTATGGGAGTTGTGGCAGGAGGTAAGACCTATCAAGCGACGAAGGCGTATATCAGCGATTTAGACCCCAAAAAGACTGTCCAGCTTATGGGAGATAACGCTTTAAGTAAAGAAGAACATCATCGACTGACGGATTATGAATATTCAGCGAGTGCCTTCAATATTTATCTGGGTTTAGACCACACTTTTGAACCAGAAAAGTATGGTATTGGCAACTGGAATGTTTGGTATTATCCCACTGGTAATCTCAACGCATCCTATCAGCGTCAACTAGAAGGCGATCTCCGGCACCCCTGGATTTTTCTCTCTTGTCCAACGATGAAGTCCCGCGAACCTGGTATGGCTCCCGATGGTAACCATGTTCTAGAGATTGTTACCGTTTGTCCCTATGAATCTTTTAAGGAGTTGCACGAAACCGACGCCAAAGCCTACACAGAGAAAAAGCGGGAAGTCTATCATGACATAATGCAGAGTGTGCGGGCCCTTATTCCTGACATCAATCACTACACCCGGATGAAGCTCTACGGGACTCCGATCACCACTGAACACTATTTAGGCCAACCTCACGGCAATATCTACGGGGCCAAACTAATTCCTGAACAAGTGGGGCTTAACCGCTTAGGTTATCGTACAGAAATCCCAAATCTGCTCCTTGTCGGTGCTTCTGCGGGATATCCGAGCGTTCCTGGTGTGATTGGGAATGGTATGGATGTGGCTGAATTGTTGACGGGGCAAACTTTCCGCCAGCATGCTCGGGTTGCTGAGTTAGTTTAACCTAAAAGTCATGCCGGAATTTTGGAAAGTACTGGGCGAATAATCTTGTTCGCTACTATCTCAAATAGGGCTATTTCATAGATAGTTGTCTGGCAGCATAATTGTTTGCTTTTCATCTCTTATAGGCTTTGAATTTGCGTCGGATAGAGCATCACATCATTATCCGTATCTTTTCTGGGGTGAGCTGTGCAAAGCTTTCTATAAGTTCAAATCGTTGAGTACTTGAATAATCGCTGCCTTCGTTTTAGGTAGGTCTGCATAAACAGTTTCGAAAACGCGTTCTAAGTTAACACTAGTATAGCCATGAGTCAGTTTATCACGCATCCCAGCCATGCTGCGCCAGGGGAATAGAAGGATATTGCTGAAGAATATCTTCAGGAATACGTTTAGTGGCTTCTCCAAAAACTATTTTGGGCCCAAGGATATTATCAGGTCAAGTTGATGAATGGAATAAATCTAACACAAGAAACCACCAGTGAATGTCTGATTAATTTTGGACAGGGCCATGATGCAAAATTTTCTGATTCAACCCTTAGTATGATTTCCGAAAACACTCTGGGAATGATGGATAGAGGATTTGCCAGTTGGGAGTTTCTGGATCAAATGAGCCAGACCAAGACCCTGTTTGTGGTGCGTATTAAGAACAATATGAAAACTGAATTTGACCATCAACGATATCGCGTGGTTTGGTTCTGTGATGTGGAAAGCCAAACGGAATACCGCCTGGCGACTAATGTCAATCAGATGAGCAATGAAGAAGTGAGTGATACCTATCGTCAGCGCTGGCAAATCGAGGTTCTATGGAAGTTCTTGAAGATGCACCTTAAACTGGACAGATTAATCACGAAAAATGTGAATGGTGTGAGGTTACAAATTTATATCGCTTTGATTGGGTATTTGATTTTAGAATTGATGGAAGTTGCAGTATTTTATGGCCATTGGTTGTTAGATAAGTTTCGCTATTTGCAACTCGAATTAAGTCGTCGGTGTTCGATTATCCATTGGAGCTATGATCTGCTCCCAGATATGCTTGTATAGTTTTATATGAACTTTTATATCTAGATTCAACACTTCTGATCGGCAATAATTGACCAAGAGGCCGATTTATTGCGCTACTGTTTGCAAACCGCTCGAAAGAAGTTTTTTGATAGTGGTTTGCTGGAAAATGAGGTGTCTGTTTGTGCTTTGGCTTCCGTTTTTTCTCACTGAGACAGTGTCCTTGAAGATGCGGCATGGCTCCTGCCTTCTTGAACCATGACTTAAATCCTAAACCAGAAACTCATTCCTTAAGTTGACAGTATGTCTAGATTGTTGGATCCAACGATTTTATGAGTCAACCAAAAGTAGTGCATCCTCGACTTCCTCAGCCCAGACCCTGAAAGAAGTCAGTTCATTGTTACCGAACGTTGTTGTCAGGGCCACATCAGCAGCATCACGACCGCGCGCCATGAGCACGCGACCAATACGTGGGATGTTGTTGCGCGCGTCAAACGCATACCATCTGCCGCCGAGAAATACCTCGAACCATGCGCTGAAATCCATCGGTTCCACCAGCGGTACCCCAATGTCGCCAAGATAACCTGTGCAGTAGCGCGCCGGGATGTCCATAATCCGACAAAAGGTGATCGCCAGATGCATATAATCGCGGCATACACCCGTGCCTTCATGAAAGGTCTCCAAAGCAGTTCGATTGGCGCGTGCCTGCATGTAGTCGAAGCGGATATGCTGGTGCACAAAGTTGCAGATCTCGACCACGCGGGACCAACCGGGTAACGTCTGACTGAACAGAGTCCTGGCGATCTCTATTAACTCACTGTCCACCTCACAGTAACGGCTGGCAAGCAAAAATAGCAGAACATCATCCGGTAGATGCTCCACATTGTGCTGTGGAGCATCCCAAACCTGTGGGTCTGGCTCCCCGCTATCTTCAACGATTGCATTATTGCGAAACACGACGCGCCCGGATGGAGCGAGGATTCGCCCGCAACGGTTTCCATAGAGATCCAGGTACTCCGTCAAGGGGGTCCAAGGTTCTATCTGCAAGCACTCCGGCTTTCTGACGGTTGCCGTACGTGAAGGGTGGAGGTAGAGCATCAGAACCGTCGCCGTAGGCTGTAGAAAAGTAAGTGAAATTTCGTATCCGACTCTAATCAACATAAGGCTCTGTCTCCTGACTCCCAGAGTGGGATTGCATACAAGAAGAGATACGGATTACCTCAACACTACTACAAATTACCTTTTCCCTTGCGACAGATCCCATCTAAACTCGCAAGGGGCTCCCTGCAAGAGTGTCTGGTAAGCGCAGCTCACGTGAAGCTGTCACCCAGCGAGCTGTAAGCGAAGCTCATTTACGAAGGAATCCTTACGGTCACCCACGTTCACTCAGAACTTCCACCGGGCTGCATGGCGAGTTCCCCGCGCGCGGCCCATAGGGGAGCACTCCTACCATTCCAGCTCGGGCAGCTCCCGGAACACTTTGCGAACGCCCTCACTCCAGTCTGCGCTCAATGCCGAAAAATAAGAGTCGCCCTCGTTGAAGCGTCGCCGCATACGGATCTCCAGGCTGTCCCGCTCGTAGCAAACTAGATGAGTTTGTAAAATAAACTGTGTCAGAAGTCAAAGTCTACGCTCCGACTGACTAAAGTCAACTATTCGTGTACCAGGAGAAGACGATGGTTATCCGACCTGAACTGATTGATGAATTATTGCAAGATTGCAGCGATCCCAAAGATTTGGTTGGGGAAGGAGGGTTGCTCAAGCAGCTGACAAAGGCTCTGGTAGAACGCTGTTTGGAAACGGAAATCCGTGTACATCTGAATGACCCAAAGTATGAACAGAGGGGAAAAGCCAGGGGAAATCGACGCAATGGGCACAGCCACAAGACCCTGAAGGGAGAATTCGGGGAAACGACGATTGCGGTGCCGCGAGACCGCCAGGGGGAGTTTGAACCGCAGGTGGTGAAAAAGCGCCAAACCCATTTTGATGGGTTTGGCGAGAAGATCATCGCTCTGTACGGACGAGGCATGACTGTGCGGGATATTCAAGCTCAGCTCCAGGATCTCTATGGGGTAGAGGTATCGGCTGGGCTAATTTCCGAGGTGACGGATGCCGTCATAGATGAAGTGAAAGCCTGGCAAAGCCGCCCCCTGGATTCGGTGTATCCGATTGTTTGGATGGATGCCTTGGTGGTGAAGGTGCGGGAAAACTCTCGAGTCATCAACAAAGCCTTGCATTTGGCCTTGGGGGTGAATCTGAGTGGGAAAAAAGACCTTTTAGGTATCTGGATGACCCAGAATGAGGGAGCCAAGTTCTGGTTATCCGTGCTGACGGACTTGAAGAATCGAGGCGTCCAGGACATCCTGATTGCCTGCGTGGATGGTCTGACGGGTTTCCCTGAGGCTATCGCAGCGGTTTACCCGCAGACACGGGTGCAGTTGTGCATGGTGCACCTGGTGCGGACCTCCTTACGGTATGTGTCCTACAAACATCGCAGGGAACTTTGTGCTGACCTAAAAGCAATTTACTCCGCGGCCACTGAAACTGAGGGGGAACTAAACCTAGAGCTATTTGCTGAGAAGTGGGACGGACGTTATCCGACGATTAGTAAGCTGTGGCGAGAGCACTGGGTGAATGTGATCCCGATGTTTAGTTTTCCCCCCGAAATCCGCCGAGTAATTTACACCACCAATGCGATTGAGTCGTTGAATATGGGCTTACGCAAAGTAACTCGCAATCACCGAATTTTTCCCAACGATGAAGCGGCTCTCAAGGTGGTCTACTTGGCGATCCAAAATATGTCCAAAAAGTGGACCGCGCCAATTCGAGATTGGAAAGCAGCCCTCAATCGATTTGCGATTGAGTTTGAAGGACGACTTCCAATTGGACTTTGCCTCTGACACAGTTTATTTGACAGATCCACTTTATATGGGGGAATGCCGCATGGCGGGGATACGCAATTCGGTACCTATTAGTTGGTTCCTTTCTCGAAACTCCTTGGAGAAGGGCATCTTAGTAATAGCAGCACTCAGCATCATCGTCTGGATGGCTCTAAACCCTCTAGTGATGGGCCTCCTACTTCCTGCCCTTCTTCTTCCGGTTCTTACTACTTGGTTCCTCACTCGAGACTCCCTGGAGAAGAGCATCTTACTAATAGCACCACTCATCATCTCCTCGCTAGTTTTAAACCCTCTAGTGTTGGGTTCCCTAATGAGTCTCCTCCTTCCTGCCCTACTCCTCGTTGCCTTCATCAAAGCGAGGGAAATAGAAGCAAAAAAGAGAATGAAGAAGTTCCAAAACATCCAGTCCGCACTTCTAGCACAGCCCTGCCCTCTAAACTCCCTGCTGTCTATCTTGTTTTCCTTGCGAAGCATGACATGGCTGAACTGCTCACAGAGCGAGTGGATATACAAACAGTCCCTGGAAATTCTGGCGGCCAACCCCTCAAACCTTCAAGCCAAGGAATTTGCTTTGGAAACAGGTCGCTGGCATAAGGGGCGTTTGCGTAAAGGAAAGCTAATTACCATCTTCGACAAACAAAGGATAAAGGACGACCTTATGGTTCGGTCACGTTGATGCCCCCTCAAAATAAGCTTGTTTGTTATTCTGCAAAACCAACCCATCCAAAGAACTCTAGAACTGTTGTAATTAGTCACAGTAAGGTGGGCATCAAAAAGTCGGGGGTCTAAAGGCGGCTAATGGGCATCGCCCAAGTGGGAGTTATGCTCCCAAACAACCACTTTGGTGCGATGTCCCTGGATGCATTCCAGACATAAGCCGCGAATTCGCATCTCTACCGTTACACTACTCTTGAGTGGAGATGAGGGAAGATGAGATTATGGACCGTGCTGTACTCTGGCAACGTTACCAAGACTGGCTTTACTACCATGAAGGCATGGGACTGTATCTGGATGTCAGCCGCATAGGCTTTGATGATGCCTTTATGGAATCCCTTCGACCGAAATTTGAGCAGGCCTTTAAAAATATGGCTGAGCTGGAAGCAGGTGCGATTGCCAATCCAGACGAACAGCGTATGGTCGGTCACTACTGGCTGCGGAATGCTGACTTAGCCCCAACTCCCGAGCTAAAAAAAGACATTCTCGACACTATTGAACAAGTCGAAACCTTCGTTCACAAAGTGCATACAGGCGAAATTCACCCTCCCCAAGCCCCTAAATTCACGGATGTACTATCGCTTGGCATTGGCGGCTCTGCCCTCGGTCCTCAGTTCGTAGCTGAAGCCCTAGCGCCCGATTTCCCGCCGTTGAATATTCATTTCATCGACAATACGGACCCAGAAGGCATCGACCGCATCCTTGAACGATTGAAAGACCGCCTAGCGACCACCTTGGTGATTACCATTTCTAAATCCGGCGGTACCCCCGATACCCGTAACGGGATGTTGGAAGTGAAGAAGTTTTACCAAGACCAGGGACTGAACTTTGCGCAACACGCCGTCGCCGTTACGGGCATCGGCAGCACTTTGGCAAAACTCGCTGAGGCGGAAGGCTGGCTTGAAATCTTCCCAATGCATGATTGGGTGGGTGGACGCACCTCAGAGCTTTCTGCCGTCGGATTGCTGCCAGCGGCCTTACAAAGTATTGCGATTCGGGAAATGTTAGAAGGAGCCAAGGTCATGGACCAGGCTACCCGCATCCCAGCCATCAAAAAAAATCCAGCAGCCCTCCTCGCCCTATCCTGGTATTTCGTAGGCAATGGACGCGGTGAAAAAGATATGGTCGTCTTACCCTACAAGGACAGCCTGCTGTTGTTCAGCCGCTACCTGCAGCAGCTAGTTATGGAATCGTTGGGAAAAGAAAAAGATCTGGAGGGGAAGGTCGTCTATCAAGGAATTGCGGTCTACGGAAATAAAGGTTCTACGGACCAACACGCCTACGTACAGCAGCTTAGAGAAGGGATTCCCAACTTCTTCGCGACCTTCATCGAAGTTTTGGAAGACCGTAAAGGCCCTTCCATGGAAATAGAACCTGGGGTAACTACCGGAGATTATCTATCCGGCTTTTTACAAGGCACTCGGGAAGCACTCTATGAGAATCACCGTCCTTCCATAACCGTGACCATTCCTTCGGTCTCACCCTTTACCATTGGAGCCTTAATTGCTCTCTATGAGAGAGCCGTCGGACTCTATGCTTTTCTCGTGCATATTAATGCTTACCATCAACCGGGGGTGGAAGCAGGAAAGAAAGCCGCCGCTGAGATCCTGGCCTTGCAGAGCAGTGTATCTAAGATTCTAACCGAGGAATCAACCCCTCTATCCCTAGAAGCACTCGCGCAAAAAGCGGGAACAGACCAGATTGAGACAGTATACAAAATCGTCCGTCATCTGGCAGCCAATCAGCGGGGAGTTGTTCTAGAAGGAGATAAAAGCAAACCGGCCCAATTGAACGTTTCTTTGGAGTCTAAAGGGTGAGGGGTAGATAAGCCCACAGAAGCGGCTCTCTATTCAGGAG
>JBAUTB010000098.1:0-15291 GCA_049582005.1 Gloeobacterales cyanobacterium
GCGCTGGCATCAAAGCCAGGGGCACCGCACTATTCTGGTCAGTGCGTCCTTAGCCATTTACCTACAGCCTTGGGCGCAACGCATGGGCATCCAAGATGTTTTAGGCACGGACCTGGAAGTGAAGCAAGGAAGATTCACTGGGAAGATTAAAGGCAAAAACTGCTATGGTCCGGAAAAATTGGCCCGCCTACAACATCTGATCAATATGGAGCACTGCTGCCTGCATGCCTACGGCGACAGCAAGGGGGATAGAGAACTGCTCAGCGTTGCCCAGTACCCCTACTACCGCACCTTTAGCCAAAATAGCCATCAGGTATGATCATCGCAGACACAGACCGCAAATATAAAGTCTGTGATCGTAGATTCTTTATCAGTGGCTAGATAGTAGTCAGGTGCTGTGATTAGGTTTTGTCTCCGTTTCTACACAGTCAGGGAATACGGTAATACCCTAGGATTATGGGTTCAAGAGCTTTACTCCTTGTCAATCGTCACGCCCGTCGAGGCAAAGATGATTTATTACAGGCTATTCAATGCTTACAAGGGCTTGGCTTTGTCTTGCGGGAAGAATCTACAGAACATCCAGAACATCTGGCTGAAGTTATACAGCGCTATCGTGATCAAGTAGATATGGTCATCGTTGGTGGCGGCGATGGGACCCTAAATGCTGCTGTTCAGGGGCTCGTTAATACTCATTTGCCCCTAGGGATTTTGCCCTTGGGTACAGCAAATGATTTGGCCCGGACATTAGGCATTCCTCCCTCTGTTCCAGAGGCCTGTCAGATTATCGCTGGGGGACAACTCCGCAGCATTGATTTGGGCTGGGTAAATGGCCGATATTTCTTGAATACCGCAAGCATGGGACTGAGTGTAAAAATTACGCGCAACCTTACGAGCGAAGCCAAACGGACTTGGGGTGTTTTGGCCTATGCTGCTACCGCGATACAGGTGCTGTTGAAGGCCAGACCTTTTCGAGCAGAAATCCGATGGCGTGCTCCAAACAGCGAAAAAGAGGAATCTGTTCAGGTAAAAACACTCCAGATCGCTATCGGGAATGGTCTTTACTACGGAGGGGGAATGGCTGTTGCCCACGATGCTGACGTGGATGACCAAAGGCTCGACTTATACAGTTTGGAAGTTGACCATTGGTGGGAGGTTATTTTTGCCTTCCCCGCGCTCAGAAAAGGTACACAGTTTCAGCTACCGAATGTCCGAACCATTGAAGCTCAAGAATTTGAAGTGGTCACACGAAAGCCTCGTTCCATCAATACCGATGGGGAAATAACGACCAAGACTCCCGCCCATTTTCGGGTAATCCCCCATGCTCTCTCTGTTTTTGTGCCCAAACCTCAAGAATCGCCCGCATCATAAGTTAAAATTTAAGGAATGTAACGAAAGTGCATCCATGGCAGTTCAAGTTGGTCAGAAAGCTCCGGACTTTACCCTCTCTGCTCAGTCTGGGGAGCCTGTCAGTCTGGGGAGCTTTACAGGTAAGAAGGCTGTAGTCGTTTATTTCTATCCCAAGGATGAAACTCCTGGCTGTACAGCAGAATCCTGTGCTTTCCGGGATAGCTATGAAGTTTTGAAAGACGCTGGCGCAGAGGTAATTGGCATTAGCGGTGACTCTGTGAGTTCCCATAAGAATTTTGCTACTCATCATCGCCTCCCCTTTATTCTTCTGAGCGATGAAGGAAATAAAGTTAGAAAACTTTTTGGTGTGCCTTCTACGCTGGGCATCCTTCCGGGCCGCGTGACCTATGTGATCGACCAAGAAGGTGTAGTGAGACATATATTCTCGTCCCAGCTCAATTTCCAAGGGCATGTGGACGAAGCCCTCAAGGTTATCAAGCAGCTCCAGAAGCGTTAACTATCAATTTTGTGAGCACCAAAGCCGCAGCCATTCTTTCTCGGATATCCTGTGGAACACAAGTTAACTACTGGAGGGTTCGGGGGGCTATAAGTCCCGCACTCTAGCCGCTAGGCTGTGTCCGGCAGGCGCAGCCGAGAGCGTCGGGAGGATGTCACGATTAGCGGCTTACTAAACCCCCAGATCCTAGGGAGAACCTGGGTTTTTCATTTATAACCAGAGAGATCTAGAATCCGAAGCCTTTAGCGGCAACGGGTTCATCAATTCCTTCAATGCGGTCTTCTAGATCCTGATAGAGTTCCTGGAGTTTTTCTACTTGTTCAGGAGTGGTTTCCCAGTAACCGCGACCATTGGCCTCTAGCAATACCCCGACCATCTTGCGGAAGGCATTGGGGTTGAGGTCTTTGAGACGTTCCGCCATTTCCTCATTGTTCATATAGGTGTTGGCGGTTTCATCGTAGACCCAGCCATCTACGGCATGGGCTGTAGCAGACCAACCGAAGGTATGGGTCAATCGATACTGGATTTCACGAACCCCCTCGTAGCCATGCTTGAGCATGCCCTCATACCACTTGGGATTGAGCATCTTGGTGCGGGAATCCAGACGGATCATCTCTTCAATCGAGCGGATCTTGGCCTGAGCGGAAGTGGTATCGGCCATGTAGACCGAGGGACGTTTGCCGCGCATCTTTTCAACGACCCCGGTTACAGACCCGAGGTAGTCAAAATAATGGTCCACATCCGTGATGCTGGTTTCGTTGGAATCCAGGTTCTGGAAGGTGGTGTCTACCGTCTTCAGCGCGGCTTCGTAAACGGCGCGTTGCTGTTCGTTGTTGACATCGGTTCCAAAGGCATAGGACTTACGGGAAAGATACATCTCATGGAGCTGCTCTTCCGTTTCCCAGGAGCCATTTTCTACCGCAAAGTTAACGTTTGCCGCGTAGGAACCAGAAGCATTGGAGAAGACGCGGGTAGCTGCCTGACGGGTGGTGATTCCCAATTCCTCAGCCTGAGCGATAGCATGCTTGCGAACAAAGTTGAAGTGATCCGGTTCATCCTGTTCCGCTGCCAGCTTGACTGCTTTATCAATCAGTTCCATTTGGTTGGGGAACAAATCGCGGAAAATACCAGAGCAGGTGACGACGGTATCAATGCGAGGACGGCCTAACTGAGTCAGGGGAATGATTTCTAGGCAGTTCATCCGGCCAATGGAGTCAGGAACGGGCTTCACACCAAGCAAATAGAGAATCTGAGCTAAGGCTTCCCCGTAGGTCTTGATGTTGTCCGTACCCCAAAGGACGCAGGCAATGGTTTCTGGCCAATTACCATCGTTCTCCGCACGATGACGGGCCAGCATCCGGTCTACAACCAATTGTGCAGATTTGATCGCGGCTGCCGTAGGAATCGATTGTGGATCCAGGGCATGGATGTTCTTACCGGTAGGCAGGACCATCGGGTTACGGACCGTGTCTCCACCAGGACCAGGGAGCGTGTATTCTCCTTCCAGTCCTTTAATCAAAGCACCCAGCTCATTGTCTGAGACAATGCGCGCCAGCACATCTTCCAGGTAGGTAAATAGAGGACGCAGTTCCTTGGCTTCGATGTCATAGCCCGCTTTCTTCAGTCCCTCGACCCAAGGTTCCGTAGTCCCCATATTGAAGAAGTTCATCAGAGAGACGCGCGAGACCCGGCCTTTGGCATCTGCCTGAGCTTGGACTAGAGCCGTAACGGCTGCTTTGGCAACATTATTGAATTCCCGGAGTTTATCTAGGGCCTCAATACTGCCGCCTGCTGCTTGACGCTGAATATTTTCAATATCCAGCCCTTTATGCTCTGCCAGCATGCGCTGGAGTCCCTTCATATCGTTATCTTCAGGACGGTCGAAGCTGGCTACGCCACAGAGGGTATCAATAACTTCCATCGCTGTAGGTGGAGTACCTACCACGTGGAGGTCGCAAGGAACCAGGCGGTCTTCAATTTCCATCAGGAACTTGTAGACTTTTCCGACAAACTCATCCCGTTCTTCTTTGCTGTTGAAGCCTGTTGGGATAGGCACATCGTTGTCTAGGTTAACGGCTTTGACCTGTTCGACAATCGTTTCGGTAATGCCCTCAGCCTTTTCGGTGCTGCGCAAGTCCTTATAGGAAGCAATCAGGCCCTGCAATTCCTTAAGCCCTTTGTAGAGCCCAGCATTTTCTGCAGGCGGAGTCAGATAGCTAACTGTGCTGGCATAGCTACGGCGCTTGGCAATGGTTGCTTCCGAAGGGTTGTTGACCGAATAGTAATAGAGGTTGGGTAAGGTTCCAATCAAACGGTCAGGATAGCAACTTGCAGACATACCCATCTGCTTGCCAGGCATGAATTCTAGAGCGCCGTGGGTCCCAAAGTGGATAACGGCATCAGCTCCCCAGATTTTTTCCACATAGGTATAATAAGCGGCAAACCCATGGTGAGGGGCACAGGACTTGGAGAACATCAGGCGCATCGGGTCGCCTTCGTAGCCGAAACTAGGCTGTACCCCAATGAAGATCTTGCCGTAGTGCTTTCCGTAGACCAAAACGTTGGTGCCATCGGTGTTGAACGGCCCAGGAGCAGGTCCCCAAGCGTTTTCAATGCCTTCGTAGTGAGGGGTTAGCTCCTCATACTCACGGACCGTCATCTTGGCGGCCACGCTCAGACTTTGGGACTTGATTTTGGCATTTACGTCGTTGAGGACTTCCATGAGCAATTCATGGGAAGTCTCAGGTACGCCTTGGACGTCATAGCCATTCTCCTGCAGCGCTTTCAGAACGTTGTGAATGGAAGCGAATACATCCAGGTAGGCAGCAGTTCCGACATTCCCTTTATCAGGCGGGAAGCTGAAAACGGTAATCCCGATTTTTTTATTGAGACGGGGCTTCTTCCTCAGATTGGCCCATTTCAGGGCTCGTGCGGCTACCAATTCAATCCGGTCAGCAATCGGGATCGCTTTGCCAGTGATGCCATCTCTTCCGGAGAGAATAATCGGTTCAATCGCTCCGTCAAGTTCAGGTAGCGCTACTTGCAGGGCTACCTGGACAGGGTGTAAACCAAGGTCGGCTCCTTCCCAATCATCGGTAGTTTGGAAAACCAAGGGTAGCGCACAAATATAAGGGCGGTTGAGCTTCTTCATCGACTCAATGGCCGCCTCAGGGTCGTTCTTGGCAGGTCCTCCCACCAAAGAGAAACCTGTCAAGGACACCACGGTATCTACTAAGACCCGGCCATTGCTGTCATAAAAGAAAGCTTCTACGGGCTTAGAAGCGTCCAATCCACCAGCGAATACTGGAATAACCCGCGCCCCGCGAGACTCCATTTCTTCGACCATCGCCACATAGTGCCCGTCATCTCCAGTAACGAGGTGCGTACGCTGCAGGATGAGGCCAAGCGTGGGAGCCAGAGGATCTTTTAGGTCTTCGCTAATGTCAGAACGACGGTTGTACCAGTTCTGGTATTCGGCAATGTCCGTAAACATCTGAGTGGCAAGCGGATGCCAAATGCCGATGTCGGGGAACTGGACGGGAGGCTGGAAAGTAACCTTAGCCTTATCCTTCTCCTCGACAACATAATGATGGATGTGCATCCGCAGGAGGTGTTCCATGTTCTCTGGAGAACCACCCAGCCAATACTGGTAGCTGAGCATGAAGTTGCGGGCATCTTGCGCTTTTTCTACAGGCAGATATTTGAGAATCTTAGGTAGGGTCTGAACCATCTTCAGCATCCCTTCCTGGAAACTACCGCCTCGCTTGTTTTTGGAAGCCTCTTTGCGGGCTTTCATGAATTTGCCAATAGCGCTTTTGGACTGTCCCATGGCACCCATACTGAACGCGCCTACTTTAGAGAGGCGCATCACTTGAGGCATGGAGGGAAAGATAACCGAGGATTTGATATGGTCCATATGCGGTTTGACCGCATCTACAATCTTATTGGCATAGTCTTCCATGAAAATCATGGAGGCGAAGAAGATGTCTGCTTCGGCTACATCCCGTTTAAATTCTTCGTAGCGCTCGGGGTCGCGCAGTTCTTCAATCAAGTATCCCCGCACATCCATTGCAACATGCTTGTCTTGCAGATTAATATTTTCAGCCCCTGCTGCTACAGCGCTTTGATACTGGGGCTCAAGAACCACATAAACCAGTTTGACCAGAGTGCGACCATTCAACTGTTCAGGCTGGATGCGGCTGACGGTCAAAGAAGGCATTTGAGCTAACATAGTGTCCCTTCGCGGATAGCGGAGCAAAACATGGACCGTATTGTACGGCGGTTCTTAAAATCCTCTTGGTGCATGACGTTTTTGCAGGTTAGAGGCTGAACTCTATGCATAGTCGGACGTTCAATTTTTTTACCCCCGGTTTTGCAAAAATTCTTAACCTAAGCCAAATGCTTTAGGAGCAACATCTGACAAGGGTTTGATAGATTTTCCCGGCTATAGCTCCTGAATAGAGGTCCGAAATACTTTGGTTCGCTTTGTTTTCCATTCGAATAGGTGAGCGCTTCCCGTAAAAGAAAGAGAATATCCGCGCAATAATGGCTTTGCTCCCTTTGTCCAAGGGAGATAGGGGGGATCCTTCGGAAACGGCTAGGATAATGAAACTTCCTTTTTTCCTAGAGTATGAACGAAACCATCCAGGTTTATAAAAACGTCATCTATGCCTGTGCGGAGGCGATGTCCCCAGAAGCTATTGAGCGATTGCTCCAACGCGCTTTACTCGAAGACCCTGATGGGTTTGAAGAATATCTAAGACGTTTTACCAGTGGAGCGATTCCTGAAGCGGAACGGGCCTATGAAGGGCCCAAGAAAAAACGGGTCCCCAGCCAATTGACCCTAGACAAAATTTTGAAAACTTGGGAAAAACTTCAAGCCAAAGCGCAACAAGAACGGGGCCTAAGAGCTCTTGTCCAAAAACTAGCGGCAAGTGATTCTGGCCAAGAATTAACCACCCTTTTTCAAGAGCTGGATCCTCGAATCAGCCCAGACCTAAACTTCCAGACCGCAGGACGGTTATTGGAACTCTCCAAACTTCTCAAACAAAAAGCACAGGCCCTTCAGGAAGACCCAGGAAAATTTACGGCCCTAGACCAATTGGCGGCTGGCCTAGCGGATGGGATTCAAGCCGCAGAAGAAGTGCAGCGCAGCGTGCTCAATTGGATCTATGAACCCCAAACGCCACGCATGAGTTTTGCCTTACCGCCTAGTCCCTGGCGAAGCTGGTCTCAGGGACTTTCACATCCCTTGAATCGTGCTTTTTTTGAAGCCTTGGACCGAGGAGAAATCCAGAATTTTGTGGGGGTCTACGGTACTCAGTTAGACCTAAAAAGTTGGGTAGAATTGTCCCTCCTGCTGCGCTACACCGAATTCACGCTGCTCGAAGTCTTTGACCAGCAGGTCATGAATGAAAAAGCGACGGAGCGTTTAGCGATTTCTACTTTTCTGACCATCGTCAGTATTTGGTCAGAGCTGGCCTTTCATCTAGAAAGCAGCAATCCTGCTTTCTCCAAATCCGCTTTCCAGGTAGCGCTTTATATCCTACGGAGTTTTGCCCAACGCAGTTACTTTCCTCGCTATGGTCTCATTCTTTTGAGTCTGAGCGGAGGGGCCGTGGGTGAAGCAATTGCCCACTTGGCTGAACCCCTTCGAGAAACGGTAGGCAGTGCGGATATGGCGAAGATTTATAACCTCTTGGGCTTTACCTTCCGTTTTGCAGGTCGCACCGAAGAGGCCAAGAGTTTTCTAGAGCGCTCCATTACCTGGAGTCGTGAAGCTCAAGATTCCGCGACAGAAGCTGCCTGTACAACAAATTTGGGCTGCATTCTACAAGACCTAGGACAGGCCCGCGAAGCAATTACCCTCCATGAGCGAGCCTTGGTTTTGGTGCGGATGGTGGGAGACCCTAGAGGAGAAGCCTATATCAAAGCCCATCTGGGGCAAGCCCTGGGCGCAGTGTACCGCTATCCGGAAGCCCTGGAACTTCTGGAACGTAGTTTGGAAACGGCCCAAAATCTAGAAGACCCTTCCTGTATGATTTTAGCGCTGACAGGGTTGGGCTCGATTTATTTGGAAATGGAGCGTCCCAGTGAAGCGCTCATTCATTTGGAAAGGAGTCTGGACTTGGCGCAAAGATTGGGAGATTTCCGCTCTGGAGCCCAGAACTTACTCTTGATGGCAGAAGTGTACAAAGCTCTGGAGCAATATCGAGCTTCGGTCCTGCGGGCGGCCCAGGCCTTGAGTCTCCTCGCCAGTCTCAAAGCCACAGGCCAAAGACGGGCCCGTGGTTTATTAACCGTACTCCAAGGCAAGATGGGCGAAGAAGCCTTTGCCAGACTCTTGGAAGAACTAAAACCAGAGCTGGAAAAATCTTTAGGTCGGGGTGCATTAGAACGGTTGCAGGAACTATGGCAAGAACCCACTTAGCAAGACCTTTCCTTTTCCTGTTTGCAGGTAAGATCGCATCACCCAAGCACTAAGAAAAACCATGACCACTAATTACTATGTCCCCGAACGATTCCGTGATGTGGTCGCGCTGCACATTGCCAAAAACTTTGCCCATCTGCCTAAAGTCCAGGTGCCTCTACTGCTCGGTATACATGGACCGAAGGGCCAAGGCAAGTCCTTTATGCTCGAAGAGATTCTCAAGTCTTTAGGGGCTAACTCCATCCTGATTGGGGCTGGAGAATTGGAAAGTCCCGATGCGGGAGAGCCAGGACGGTTGATTCGCTTGCGCTACCGAGAAGCGGCTGAGTTGATCAAAGTACGGGGGAAGGTAACTGTTTTAGTGATTCACGATATTGATGCGGGTGCTGGTCGCTGGAGTGGGCTGACGCAATATACTGTCAATACGCAACTGGTGAATGCCACCCTCATGGCCATTGCCGATAACCCCACCAATGTTCAACTACCGGGTAGTTATGACATGACTCCCCTGCCCCGGATTCCAATTATTGTCACCGGAAATGATTTTTCTAAGCTCTACGATCCCTTGACACGTGATGGAAGAATGAACAAATTTTTCTGGAATCCGACCCATGAAGAGAAAACAGAAATTTTGCAGAGCCTCTTCTCTGAGGACAGGCTATCCATTCGAGATATTGAGCAATTGCTCAACTGTTTCCCTAAGCAATCTATAGATTTCTTTGCGGCTATCCGCTCTCGTGCCTACGATGACCAGATCTTGATGAAAATTAAAGGCTGGGGCTTGGAAAATCTAAATAGACACCTGGTGAACTATGACGGAGAAATTCCACCCGCTTTTGCAAGTACGCCCCTCAACGTGGATGTCTGTGTCCGTTGGGGCCAGCATATTGTCTCCGAGCAAGCAGCAGTCAATAGCGGACTGGTGGAAGCTTACATGTAGTGTGTAATCTCTCTCCGTCATCTTTAGCAGAGATTGAGACAAAAGCATCAATAAATAGGGTTTCAACGTTTAGCTCAGGGACAAAACAGGTAACTCTCCGGTAACTCTTAAGAACTTCTTTGCTTCAGAGAAGCTGGGATCAAATCTCTGATAGGGTTGGGTGTCTTCAATATCCTGGGATAGGCCCCTTTGCCCTTGAGCACTACATTTTCTGAACTCCCCCTCAGCAAACGGCTGGAAGCGACTGTGCGATTGGTACAGCGCCGAGGCTATGCCATACCGCTCAAAACCTTGTCAGCGTGGCTTATGGGTGGGGCTGAACCGGAAGAGCGCGTGTATGCAGCGGTCTTACAGCATGAAAACCTGACCATCAGTTCTGGCTTGGTGCATTCCCACCATTTTTCGCCTGAACGGCTTACTAAATCCTTGCAGCGGCAAGCCCTCCATGGGGAACATCAAAAACAGTACTGGACAGAAGTGGAGCGCTATGTGCGGGAACTTGTTCAAAATGCGCCTCAGATTCGTGCGGTCTGTTTAGCCGGATCAATGAGTGCGGGAGGATTTGTCCATTCTGACGATGTGGATTTCAATTTGTTTGTAGAATCGGGGACACGCTACACAAGCTATCTTCAGGCGAATCTGCAGGCCCTTGGGTTCTCACTGCGTCATCGTCATCGGCCTACGGATGCCCATACCCAACGGCCTCTTCTGCCTAAATTGATGAGCATCAATGTGATCTGGACCGCAGATCAAGTGCAGCCTTTTGCGCGGAATGACAGTGCCATGGCGCTGGAGCTTTTCTTGAGTAAACCACTTTGGGGGGAAAGCTATTTCAGAGCGGTCCTAGACCATAACCTCTGGCTCAAAGAATACTTTCCTCAATTGTTTGAACCAAAACCATCCAAATCGATCATCGCTCTTCCCCTCCTTAGAAGAACTCCTCCTCCTCCCCATCCACTGCTCGAACAAGCCAGTCGTCTTTTGACCTACAGTGCCTGGAGATGGGTGATGTGGACACGCAGGCATAATCCAGAAGCTTTGGCCCGTGTAGCTCATATCCGTCGCTGCCAAAGCCCCTATGGTCTTTTCCAAGAGAAAACCCCCAGCGCTAAACGACTGAGGGTCCAGGTATTTAACAAAAGAGTTGGGTCAGAGCCTCGTTCACCGCAGGTTGTTTCACAACAAACTGTTCTTTCTAGCCGCATAAATATGAGAAGCGAAGGCCACAATGCAGAGAACAGGGACTACCAGAGTATGTAGCCAGTTGATGCGCACTACGGTTTGCGGATTGACCGTTAGGCCATTGAGCAAAAAGTTTTGGATGACCGGACCGAAAATAGGCACTTCTCCAAAGAGCTTGGCTTCAATGACTAGGCGCCAGTAAGCATTCTGGTCCATCGGCAAGTAGTAACCTGTCACATTTGCTCCCAAAAGCGCCAAACCCACCGCAAGACCAGACCACCAGAGCCAGCGGGCATTTCCCCGGTAAGCGCCAAACCAGTAGGCCACCGCCGTGAAAAGCATACTCGTAATTAAAGTCAACGAAGAGGCCCACCAGTGAATACCTCGGATAAGCCACCCCGCATTCAACTCATTGGTAATCATTTGTGTAGAAGAATGAGCCTGGGTCAGGGCAGGAACGAAGTTAGCGGACAACAATAGCCCGGTAATCATAGCGAGGACAAAGAAGGTGGCGGTAGATGCTGCCAACATAGGAACCGCACGTCGGAAGCCCTTTGAAATCTGAGGTGAGGAAGCAATCATTTGTAAAACTTTACATTTGTTGTCCCACTGTAACGTTTCATCTCAAGATCAGCAAACATATCTCTTAAAGTAATTTATAGAAAATCACATAAAAGCAACTAAATAGGGAGCTTAGCTCCCTATTTTTCTATTTAGACCTGAAAAGACCCGGTAGGCTGGGTTCTTCACGACTATTGTTGCGGTGGGGCTTTTGGGGGAGCAACGGGAGGAGCTGCTTGTTCTTGTTTGGGCGGAGTGTTGTACTTTTTGGCATCTTCTAAGCTTGGCTGACTGCTAGCACAGGCGGTCAGTATGGCACTTGTTCCCAAGGCCAAAAGAAGGGCCAATCGATGACGAGTCTTCGCAGACATAAGTGGTTCTCCTAACGAGGTCCGTAGCGCCTTGCCGAACCGTTTCAGAAGAGCATTGCTGCACCTCAGCACGATTCTTGATCCGGGAGCATAATAGCAAACCGCCTAGACGGTTCTCTGTCTGCGCCCTTAGAAAGTGGATTATTCCGTTAGAACGGTATTTGGGCAAGAAAAAGTAACAAACCGTGAAGTTTAGGCTTCTTCTACTTCATCCGGTACTGCTTCGGATACCTCTTCTGGAGCCATGGGTTCGTCTTTATTGAGGCGACTGAGCAGCGTAAGGATCCGGTCTCCCCGCTCCAAAGAAATATCCTGTTCAAAAATCACTTCTGGCGTGTGCCGCATCCGGATACGCTTGCCAATCTCAGAACGAACATAGCCTCTAGCGGAGTTTAGCCCAGCCATAGCCTGAGTTTGCACCTCTGGAGTCCCATAGATGCTGACAAAAATTCTTGCCTGACTCAAGTCGCGGGGCACTTCTACTCTGGTAATGCTCACCATACCTGCCCCTACACGAATATCTTTGATGCCTCTAAGGAGCAAGTCTGAAACTTCCTGTTTGATAAGTTCACTGACGCGTTCTGTGCGGAATGTCTTCATGATTCTCTTTTCTCCTTAGCTAGATGTCTAAAGACATCACTTAGCTTCTCTATTCTGAAGCTTCTAATCCCTAAATGCGTAAGCTGACGAAAATATCTTCCTTTTGGGAAAGGGACAACTGAGCGTATTCCTTTGCTCCTGTGCAGATTGTTAGCGCTAATTACAGATGCCGACTGGCAAAATCTCTTCGTGCTGAAGCAAATAAGATGGATTTCTGGCAAAGAGTACCCAAAAAATAATTTCAGTTTCTTTAAGGCCCCTTGGTGGTGGCTTTGCTTGTAAGCTGGGGGCACAACCCCAGTTATAGGCTTAGGCTGGCCCTCTATGAGCAGCTTATCTAAACTCACGCAGCAGTTAATTCTTCAAAATTTTCAATCCCATCGGAATCGATGGCGGTTTATGACCTATCGAGCCTATGACATCACTTGGCGGGAAGCTTCCAACCGATTTGCAGCGACTCAAGCGAAGGGTGCTCTTCCTTGCTGCTTAGCATGTGTCAATTATGCTCATTCACCGCACCTAGTTTGTGCGATTCATCCCGATGGCCCCTTGCACTCTTTCTGTCATGACTGGGAAGTTACATCCTAAAGAAGGGGGACATAGTATAGGATAGATCTTCAGCATTTGTGCACTATCTGTGACTATTTCTATCCCCTCTCTAACCGATAAAGTTTTCGAGCAGTATGAACAATCTGTCATGGGAACCTATGGGCGTTTCCCCATAGCCTTAGAGCGTGGTCGTGGAGCACGAGTATGGGATTTGGAAGGCCGAGAGTATCTAGACTTTGTGGCGGGTATTGCTACCTGTGCTTTGGGGCATAGTCACCCTGCGTTAACTAAAGCCGTCACAGAGCAGATGGAAAAGTTGGTGCATGTCTCGAACCTTTATTACATTCCGAACCAGGGAGCATTGGCTCAGTGGATTACGGAGCGCTCGGTCGCGGACCAGGTGTTTTTCTGTAATTCTGGTGCAGAAGCTAATGAAGGGGCGATCAAGCTAGCGCGTAAGTACGGCCATCGAGTGCTGGGGATCAAGAAGCCAAAGATCCTCACCGCCCACAAAAGTTTTCATGGGCGGACCCTGGCTACGGTGACCGCTACAGGCCAACCCAAGTATCAGAAGGACTTCAAACCTTTAGTTCAGGGATTTATCTACGCTCACTACAATGATTTTCGCAGTATAGAATGCGCCGTCCACTCCAACCCAGAGACCGTTGCTATCCTGATCGAACCCCTGCAGGGAGAAGGAGGAGTGACACCAGGGAATCCAGCCTTTTTCCAGCAATTGCGGGATTTCTGTACAGAGAAGAAAATTCTCTTGATACTGGATGAAGTACAAGTGGGGATGGGTCGCACGGGAAGACTTTGGGGCTATGAAAATTTAGGGATAGAGCCGGATATATTTACCCTGGCCAAAGCCCTAGGGGGTGGAGTGCCCATTGGTGCGCTCTGTGCCCGTAAAGAATTTGCGCTCTTTGAACCTGGAGATCATGCCAGTACTTTTGGGGGTAATCCTTTGGCAACGGCAGCCGGTTTAGCCGTGTGCCGGACCCTAGACCAAGAACATCTGATTGAGAATGCTCGTGTGCGGGGAATGCAACTGCATGGGCATCTAGAAGCCCTCCACAATCAATACCCAAAGCATATAGAACAGGTCCGTGGCTGGGGACTAATTCAAGGTTTAGTTCTGAAAAGTATATCTTCCCTTGATGTGGTCAAATGTGCGCTGGCAAAGGGCTTGCTGCTCGTTCCTGCCGGTCCCAATGTGGTCCGGTTCGTTCCTCCTTTAGTGGTGACAGCGGCGGAAATTGACCAAGCCATGGGAATACTTTCCGAATGCCTCGCAGGTTTGTGCATGGCCCGCTAGAGGCTCGGCCATTCCTGCCTACCCAATTTAATTGGTTTCCTCTCCTCATTCTCATTCCCACGAAGGGGGGAATCTACCTTCTGCTATCTTGCCGGATGGAGACTGTTTAGTCTTTACTGAAGTTTTTGACAACAAGTTATACAATCTGACTTTTCCTACTAAGTCCTAGAACCCTTGCTATGCATTGATTTCAGATCCAAGCCTTATTGTCATTAGCTTGGGCTTATTGACAAGTAATGACGAGACAATCTGGCTTTCAGGCTGCGATATCAACTCCAGATTTACCGCTCAAAAAGATAGTGGGAAAAGTCAGGTCATACAATATCCCCGAAATTGATAACTCCAAGAGGAAAAGTTTGACACTCATTCTGTTAAAAGTCTTCAAAATTGTTTCCATTGATACTAGTTGTCTGAAGCTAGAAGAACCTGATTGGATTTTAGTCTGTTTATCAATAAGAAATTTGCCTGAAATCTAGTATTTGAGCCTTTAGAAAGGAGATTTCACCTTCTATCAGCAGTTGAACTGCTTGTCTACTTAACCATTTTGCATTCCTTTATCTTCTATTTGGGGATTATGTTTCCATCTAAGGCTAAGGCACAATTTTATGTGTACTTTAGGCCTTTTTCTTTATGGAAACACAATCTTTTACCCCAGCAAAGTTAATAGCTAGCCGTGCTAGCAATGTCAATCGGTATACTTCAGCTGATTCTCTAAAAAGGGCGAATAATGAACTTATTCCACCCTATCGGGGACTTTTCGCTCGTCTAGCCCTTTCTTTATTTGGAATAGTCTCCTGCGTTCTCTATGGTCTCAAAATTGAAGGCCTTGAGAATATTCCTTCCAGTGGGCCGTTCATCTTTTGCCCTAACCATGAATCCTATATTGACGTTTTCTGGGTAATTGCTCACTTGCCCAAAGCTATCCGTGATCCTCTTTGCGCTTTTGGTAGAAAAGAGCTCTTGGCGGCCCCGCGCACTCTGCCCATTGGTGGTGGGTTTAATTTCCTCCACTACATTCTCGCCAAAGCAGCCTGTGTTATCCCCATTGATCGGGATGGCTTTAATCGCGGTGCTCTCCGCGCCGGAGTTCAGGCTTTAGAAAGTAGACGTTCTCTACTAATTCATCCAGAAGGCACTCGTACGCGGACAGGAAAATTCCTGCCTTTCCATCGCGGCGCTGCCACAA
This sequence comes from Gloeobacterales cyanobacterium, assembly GCA_049582005.1. Lineage (GTDB taxonomy): Bacteria > Cyanobacteriota > Cyanobacteriia > Gloeobacterales > PMM-0068 > Sivonenia. Next base: position 15,002 of record JBAUTB010000098.1, read on the forward strand.
TTGCAATAAAAGCAGGCGTTCCCTTGATTCCAGTTCGGATCCTTGGCCCGTATGCTATTTGGCCCGCCCATCAGACATTTCCTCGCCTTTTTGATTGGCACAATTTACGACGGTTCAAGGTAACCGTTATTTTCGGGCCTCCAATTTACCCCAATTCTGGCTGCTCAAGCCAGCAGTTGACTGAGCAATTGCAAGAAGTAGTTTCTTCTTTGGGGGCTTAAACTATGGAAGCTGCTTTTTTTGATTTAGATGGCACTTTGGTAGAGTCCAATGTTGTGGATTACTACCTC
>JBAUTB010000099.1:0-3201 GCA_049582005.1 Gloeobacterales cyanobacterium
CTTGAAAACAGATCTGCTAAGTATTTTTCAATACATCCATTCAGAGTTCCTGCGTATTTTTTCTTGACTTTATTCAGAGTTCCTGCGTATGGATTTTTTCAGAGTTCCTGCGTATGGATTTTTTGTAATCTTTTTTTGAACTGCTCACAGGGTGGGATTTTCTCTACATCTATTCAGAGTTCCTGCGTATGGTTTCTTTCAGAGTTCCTGCGTATGAAGTACTCGAAAACCCCTACTGTAGAGCAATTGAGCCTATTTACTCTTTGTTTTTTCAGTGCTAGGGTTTCTCTCAGATAACAAAAGACCGCCCTAGCTCGAACTAGAACGGCCTCTTTACTTTTATCTCCTGGTTTACCAGGTTCTTTAGCCACTGCTACCTCTTTCGTCCTTAGTTAGCAGAGCGTCCAGCCAATCTTGGAAGTCTAACGACTCCCCCTCAAAACGCTTGTAATCCAAGCGCTATTTTCCATAAGGTTCACGGGAGAACCCTATGAATACAGATAGATTAACGCAAAAAAACCTATTTGTAATCTGCCACCTAGGTAAAAGCTACGGGTACATCCAGTCAGTGCCCAATTATTTCTCTACTCCTTCATTAGCAGGAGTGTATTCAATTAAGTCTGACGGTGTGCATTCCAAGGCTTTACAAAGATTATCTAGCTCTTTGCCATCTGTACGAGGCATCTCATCCGTACTTCTGAGCCGAGAGACACTTTTTGGGTGCTTATTGATTAACGCCGCGAGCTTAGCATTTGTCATGCGCTTTCGAGCCATCAACTCGTTAAGTCGCCATTTAATCAAGATCCTAGCTACCAAAACGTTCTCATCAAGTGTACAGGGTTCTCCCACATCACAAAATGATCCCTGTCTACTGTTGACATATCCTCGTCTAGTGTCCATAGTTAGAGGTGCGCGGTGGAAGGATAACTGTCTTGGCCGACTGGTCCACCTCCGCGCACCTAAAAGGGAAAACAGCATTCGCCAGGTTTACCCTTTATTCCCCTTCGCAGAGGACATATCGTAATGCTCTCACATAATTATGAGAAAAGTGCTGCTGGAAGCCTGACATTTCTGAATGTTGGTAAATCTTCCGAAAGACCGAAATCAAATAAAGCACAGCGATCTGTAACCAAACCATCAGCCGCTGAGACAGCTCAAAAACTGGTCACGAAGAAAGCCTACCGGACGTGGGCTAATGACCCTGGAATATTACGGTTTGGCAGTAAACAGTACATCATCCCCCCAGCAACTCCGTTTCTGAAGATAGTTAGTCAGAACTGTCCTTACGGGGAAGGATTCGCAGAGGTCTGTTTCGGTCTTGATGTGGCCGAAAGCTTTTATCCATACCAACTTGCACCCAACCTCAAATATTTGTCGGTCATCATTCCCCACAGCCACTTACACATCGCTCCGAAAAAGGGGCAGACGTGGAAGGGGGCAACGCGATGACCCATCCCTTACCAAAACCCACCCGCCATCTATCGGTTGTAAGACAGGAGGCAACGGTGTTGGACGCTTACGGCAAGCCATTGTCTGTCGGAGATTTGATTTGTCTACTGGCCCGGCATTATTCGCGCAAACAACAGGACGAAGTTTGGCGCATCGAATCGCTGACTTCGGATGTAGCCAAGGTGCAGCCTATCCGAGGATTTCTGAGACCGCTTAGCTACGATTTTCCTCTGAAAGATATTGCGCTGTATGCCAAAGAGGGTGCTCCTACACCGTATTTGGAGGCGCAGCCATGACCCATCAAGATTTAGAGAAAACGATTGAAGAGGTCCAAGACTTAACTGCTGAACGTCGGGGTCTAGCTAAGGAGTTCGGTAGAAAAAAATCCAGAATTTCCAAGCTAGACAAACGCAGCCGCCAACTCATGCAGCTTGTTTCGCACGGGTTTTGTGGAGGTGGCAGATGAACCCAAACACCCATACAAATCTTGCACAAATCACCAATGCCGCTGGAGAGAAGCTGACTATTGGTGACAAGGTGTTCCTCGTTGCGCGTGGCTATTCCAGAACACTCTTCAACACGGTCTGGACGATTATCGGGTTTGACGGGAGCTTGGCACAGGTTCAGGCCAAAAAGCTCAATCCCCAATGGTTCCCTATTCAGCACTTGCGGCTTTTCCAGAAGGTGAATGAACCGCTCTTCTTTTTCAAAAAAGGAAGGGAGGAACGGTTATGAAACCTAAAGCTCCTGCTCTCAGATACCACGGTTCTAAATGGAGAGATGCCGCACGCATCATCCGCTGTTTCCCTCCCCATCTAACCTATGTCGAACCCTATGCTGGGTCCGCTGCCGTCCTTCTTCAAAAAGCACCGAGTCGCTTTGAAGTCCTCAACGACCTCTATGGCGATGTCACTACCTTTTTCCAAATCTTGCGCGACCAACCCCAACAGCTCATTCGTTCTATCGAGCTGACCCCCTACAGCCGTAAGGAATTGGCGCTGGCCTTCCAAATCACTTCTGACCCTCTAGAGACGGCCCGACGCTTCTATGTGCGCTCTTGGCAGGGCTGGGGGGCTGGGGCCTTGGGAGATAAAAAAGGATGGCGCTTCATGCACAGTCCAACGCGCAGTACCTCTGTGGCCGAGGACTGGCAACGTACCGAGCATCTTGGGGACATCGCTCAACGCCTCCGGCAGGTACAAATCGAATGCACTCCTGCTCTGGAAATCCTTAAACGGATGGACACGCCCCACACCCTCTTTTTCTTGGACCCGCCCTATTTACTTAAAACGCGCAAAGGCTCTGCCGCTCCCTCTTCTCAATATGTCTTTGACATGGACGAGACCGGGCATCAAGAACTGGCCACACAGCTCCAAGCCATCCAGGGAATGGCAATTCTCTGTGGCCGCCCTTCGGCTTTGTACGAGGAGTTATATGCCGGTTGGTCTTCGATGACCTGGCAATCTCAAACCAATGGAGGAGGGGCAGGCGCCGAATGCTTATGGCTTTCTCCAAAGGCAAGTGCAGCGCTTGAACAAGTGCAACTCAATTTGGAGCTTTCCTCATGATCACTTCTTATCCCCCTATTCCTCTAGTCATCAGACGCCGTTTTTTCCTATCTATCTCAGGAGTCAGTTCCATGGTTAACGCCTTAGCAATTCCAGAAGTCTCAAAACCCCCAGAAATAGAGGGCATCGTTCAAGTTTTCACCGCGCCTCACCGTGGGTTTTGCCCCTCGGTAGTATCCCAAGC
>JBAUTB010000100.1:0-21304 GCA_049582005.1 Gloeobacterales cyanobacterium
CAGAACGTTTCTTGAAAATCTTGAGCATGTGCTTCTCCTTAGTTAGTTAGTGTGCGCTGAACTCTTGATGTACTGATTGTGCCCTTCTAAATTCTATCTATAACACTCTAACTAAAGAAACTATTGGAAATTCAAAAAGGGACGCTAGCAGCAGGCTTCAGAGTATTTACATAGGCTGTTAAGTTCATAAAAGAGGAAACATTATGCCCATGTATTTCTCTCCTATAACAACTTCATTAAAAGTTTTGAATGTGACACTTTGGTGTGTCAATTGCAAATCGACTTAGTTTTTTAAAAGCCCTCAGGGGACAGGGTTCCAGTTCTATGCAAGTGTCTTTAACCGTACTACTTCATAGACTCCTTGTTCAGAGTTCCTTGCTAGAGGCTCGATTCCGACTGCATTGTGTGACACAATATGACACTTGGACAGCTCAAGGATAATATCCATAGAAAAGAGCTGGGTCAATACGTGAAAACACTGTCCAGAAAGGAAGACCGTAGACCGTAATATCTAGATCGTCTCAGGGTCAATTCCCTGATCTCTCAGGTATTGAGCTAAACGCTCCGCTCGTTGTCGCTCCTGTTCTGCAAGCTGTTCAGCCCGTTCAGCGCGTCGTTCTGCTCGTTGTTCTCTTTCCGCTGTATTCGCTATCCAGTTACCTTCTCGGTCATACCAGCGCAACCACAGCCGTTCTACCCCAGCAAATGAACCCTGCCAGAGTCCTAGACCAATCTGCAACTCCTCTATCCAGAGCTTTGGTGTAACACTTGACTCTTGTGACTCTTGCGGGTCTACCAACAGTTCTTGGTAGCTCCCTCCCTGCAACTGGAAAAGCCTTAGCCTATCCCCAATGCGATTAAACACCACATAATAGGGAACCCGTAGAATCGTTTCGTAGACCTCCCATTTGCTCGGTATATTGAGACCTCGTGGCGTTAGCCCTTGGTCTGCTTCCTGGGTGTTTGGAGATAGCAGTTCAACTACCACCATAGGCGCACGGCCCTCTTGCCAAATCACATAGCTTAATCGTCCCTTGCCTGGCTCTAATAAGCGCGGGACGCCAACGGCCCCAAACCAATCGGGACGTTTATAAAGTCTGGGATTCTGCGAGTCGTAATAGAGGTTTAGGTCTTTGGCTGTAAAAACCTGCTCAGGGGGGTAGGTAGCAGGCACAAAGGTCTCTGAGAGCAGTTGGGGCTGCCAGTCATGAAACTCGTCGGGCAAACCGGGATCCTCTGGATTGTCACTAGGCAAGTCGTACATCGTCGGCAGCGGTTGTTGCTGCTGCGTCTGTGGATAGGTCGGCTGAAAGGTAGTCATAAAGCTACAAACCTGTTTGGAGAAGCTGGGAGCCCCCTTTTCCCCAATAATAAACCCAGGTATGTTTCCACACCTGGGTTATGCAATCCATCAGGCTGCTCTAGCCTTCTTTATTCACGAAAGGTAGAAGAGCGACAATGCGGGAACGCTTGATCGCTACGGTCAAAGCCCGCTGTTGCTTGGCAGTAAGGCCCGTAATCCGGCGAGGAAGAATCTTACCGCGCTCTGTGATGAACTTCTTGAGCATGTCGGTATCTTTGTAGTCAATGGCTTCCGAAGGAGAAACCGGGGAAACTCTTTTACGTTGGTAGGCCATGTTACTTCGTTTCTTTGTGTACGGTGTGCTGATTGCAATGACGACAGAACTTCTTGATTTCCATCCGTCCTGGGGTATTGCGTTTATTCTTCTGGGAGGTGTAACGGGAAACGCCTGCAGTGCGCTTAGCCGGGTTGGTGCGGCATTCCGTACATTCCAGGGTAATGATGATCCTTGCGCCTGGCTTTGCCATAATCTAAAGCGTCCTTATAATTTTCAACGCAGCCTCCTATAGTGCCATAGTCTAATCGTCAACACAAGTATGTGCTTTAGATTACGTTTATCCGTAAGACAATCTTCGATAAACCCTCTGGGTGAACTTATACTGATTTCCTATGGTAGGAGTAGCCATTAGATGCAAACCCATGTCTTTCCGTAAAATTTCACAGACCACAGGTCTCTTCCTGATGATCTTGGTCATCATGGGTTCGCCTCTGTGGGCTAGACCACACGGTAACAATGGCAATTACGATAATTTTTTGCCAGATGGCAGAGCGCAGCCCCAGTTCGAAGCAGTGGATACAGCGGTTTACGAAGGAAGTGGGCAAATTACCAGCGGACCTGGTAGTGGCGGTGTGGTTGGCATGCGGGTTGTTGTAGAAGGAACCCGCTACCGAGTCGTGGAAGGTCCGCGGATGGAGATTGATAACCCTCCACCTAGTTTCTTTCAAGGCGATACAGAGTGGCAGATTAATCGGGGAGGCCAATATTTATACATCACGGTGCGTCGTCCCAATGGTCAGGTTATCCAGTATGCGCTCATGCGAACCAGATAATAGGAAGATAAGATAAGCTCTATGCCCACCGTACAAGCTTTTAGGCATTCAATCCGGTGATCTTTTTCCCCAAGCGTACCGCACCTCTACCCCTCATTCTCTTGGCTTGTTGCTGGGGAATTCTTTTGGGTTGGCTTTTTCCGCAAACACCTTTGCAGTCGGTGGAGTTTGCGGCCTCAGATATGATGATGCGACTGCGGGGTGCTCAGGCTGCCCCAGAAGATATCGTAGTGGTGCGGGACAAAGGGCTAAGCAGTCCATCCCCAACCTATGACCGTCCGGCAGTGGCGGCGTTGGTCCGTCAGTTATTTGAAGCCGGTCAAGTCAGAACCGTTGTACTGAATTTACCCCCAGATTTCACCAACCCCCTGAAGTTACCCGGTCAACCCCCAGCCAGTTTTGACCTGGGACCTGCCTGTACAAACTCGACGATTGTTCAGCAATTGGGCGTAGATTTGGATTGTCCGCTCAGGCAAGTGATCAGAGCCTATGGAGACCGCATGGTGATCGTTACGGTCCCCAATCAGTCCACCGCTCCTCCGCGCATCGAAGTCTACAACCACTTCCAGAGTTTTCTCCCAGATGCCGGAGCCTATACCCGTCCCCTGCAAAGCCTGCTGGGCTTTGAAGGATTTCGGAGAGACCCGGACTACAGGATTCGTAGTTTGCAGCCTACAGGGAGCTTTCTGAGGGGTGATAGTTTTATGCCCAGCAGAAATCTGGAGCAGGTTCAACTACAGGATATTTTTTTGAATTCTGCAGAAACTCTGGCCTACAGCAAATTTACCGATACAGACCCTCCGACCCTAAAGGGAACTTCTGCCAACGATAAAGACAATCAGGCTCTCTCCATCCGCTACCTTGGGCCAGAGGAGACGGTAAAGACCGTAGACCTCAGCCAAGTGTGTTTGCCGATTCCCTTTAGCCACCATTGTGCTGGTTCGCTACGCTCCGAGATCAGAGATGTACTCATTAATAAACTGGTCATCGTTTCCGTCACCGACCAAGACCCTGTGGATACTCCTTTTGGTCCCATAGCGCGCCCGGAGGCTCAGGCACAGGCCCTCGCTGGTTATTTTCCTCCAGGCTTTTATCGACAGTTAGGCGCTCCCTGGTCAGGCTTTCTTACCCTTGGCATGGCTATTCTGGGTGGTGTGCTCTTAACCAACTTGCCCGCTCCCCGCCGTTGGTATTACCCTTTGGGCTTGGGCCTTTTGGGTTTAGGGTATGGTTTATTGGTTTGGGGATTCTCGGTAGGTTTGGGCTGGAACATCCCTTTATTCTTTCCTGTGATGGCTATGCTGGTCACCGGAATTTCGGCGGGTGGAGGCTTGACGGTGATTGAAGCGCGACAGCGGGCCATCCAGCAAAAAGCAGAACTAGAGCGTTTGCGTAGAGCAGAGCGACAGGCTGTCCTCAATCAGGCAAGAAAGCTTCTTTATCGGGTGGCAACGGATATCCACGATAACCAGCTCCAAGAACTCAAACTGGTCATGGATGGGCTGGAATATGCGCTAGTAGACCCTAAACAAATGAATCATGCTATTGATGAAGCGATCAGCCGCTTGGCCCATGTTGGTCAGGGCATCCGGGATGAGCTGAACGACATTCGCACTGTGGCGACCAAACTGGAAATTTCTCCCCAACTCAAGCAGGGATTGATCCAGGGATTGAAGGCTGAATTGCAAACTTGGCAGGACCAAGGAGACTTGACCCTGGAAGTCCATACTGAATTGGCTGCTCTTGTAGAACCGAAAAGTAGTGATTGGTTTGATGCTCGAGAAGATATTTTTCGATTTTTCCGCGAAGCCCTCGTGAATGCCACCCGTCACGCGCAACCCCCCAAAGGAAACGCTACCCAACTTTGGGTTTCCTTAGAGGTGAAAAATGACCAAGCGTTGCTCTGGGTAGAAAATGATGGCACAACGCCTCTAAATCTAGAACAGGGAAATTATGGAACCAAGGTCATGAAGACGATTGCCAGTCAATTGCCCCAAGGGACGTGGCAACGAACTGCTCGGCCTGGCGGAGGTGTCAAAGTCAGTTTGTCGTGGAGTCTGGCTGAGTTCCAACAAACTGCTAAAGCTATCAGTCGCCAAGTTTAGTGAGGAGAATCCATGGAACATCTGCGTTTTTTGATTGTAGAAGATCACCCAGAGATGGCTAGAAATAACTGTGAATGGCTACAGAAGACCTATCCTGAAGCGCACTGTGAAACGATCGAAAATCCTCAGTTGGTGGGAGAAAAATTAAAAAAATACAACCCGGACTTGGTGGTGGTGGATCTACTCTATGGACAAAACAGTGGGGAACAATCCGCAGAGCCTGGTCTAAATTTGCTCCGCTACATTTTTGGGGAGTATCCTCGCTTGAATATCATGGTTTACTCCAGTGAACCTCTCTTGCTTAGCCCTGTCAGTGAGATGATTAGCCGCCATGAAGGTGGATTTGTCACCGTCAATAAAATGGACCGCCGGATCCGCTTTGTGGAAGGAGTGAAGAGTGCTTTAGAAGGAGAACTGAAGATCCCCAGAGAATTACGGGGCTTGATTAAATTAACAGACCGAGAACGGGAAATTTTGGAGCTTTTGTGTAAAGACAGTTTGACAGATCAAGCGGTAGCGGATCGTATCCACACCAGCAAGAAAACGGTACAAAACTCTATTCAAAGACTTAAAGAAAAAATGGGTATTCCGCTGGATGAAGAGGAAACCAATAGCCGGGTAGCCTTGTGTATGGAGGCCATGCGTAAAAAGCTTGTGTCTTTGTAAGAGATCAGAACGGCTCCTGCTCTCTCAGCAGGATCTGGATCTCGCCTCGACATCCCTGACAGCGATCGCATGCCTCTAGCGATTCCCGGAGTTTATCGAGGGTGTTTTCTCCACGGGCAATAGCTTGTCGGATATCCCCTGCGGTATAACCGAAACAAAAACAAATTACTTCTTCATCCCTAAAAGTCATGAACCTACTTATGTGAACTTTTTACTTGGGGATCGCTATCTCTATGCTTATCAGATCCCCAAAAAAGCTGAGGTAAAAGTACTTTTGTATAAAAATTGTTGTGAATAGTGTTCTTTTTTACTAAAAGATCCAATCTTTAGAATTATATTGGGATCACGTTGCATACTTAACTTTGAGATTATGTTTCAAAATCCTCATTTTGTTGAAGGACATACCACTTGTGCCCACTGTGGTTCTCCAAGAGCTTGTCGCAGTTCGCTAGAGTCTATGATGCGGGTGGAATGTCCCGATTGTGACTACTTATTGGAGATTTGTCCTAAAACAGGAGGATTGGGAACTATGCCCCCCTCTAGCATCGTGACAGCCCGGCATCTGTCCTACCGGAATGCTGTTTATTCTTCTACGGGTACCCCTACGATGTTGCTGGGACTGTGCATACTCGGTTTATAGAACTGGATGTTAACCGACCCGCTAGTGCTTCTGCCTTGCTAGAGGTGGTCGAGCAAGCCTTCCAGCAAAGATTGGCAGGACAGGGAGAAGTTTTAAGATGGGCGATAACTGCTCTTGATACTAAAGGGATTAGGACGGCAACAGTCCAGGCCGTAGTGCTAGAGTACGCGATGCCCCCCCTAGACGATGTCCTGTGAAACAGCCTAAACCAACGGTTCTTTTCTTGGTGCCCACAGGAGTAGGAGCTAGAATCGGAGGCTTCGCCGGGGATGCTCTACCCCTCGTTCGCGCCTTGTCCCAGGTGGCCCGCGTCATTACCCATCCCAATGTGTGCAATGGCGGTAGTCTCTACTGGCCGTTGGAAGATGTCTTTTATGTTGAAGGCTATGGTTTAGACCAGTTTTGTGCTGAACGATGGGCTTTGCGCCCGGTATATCAGAATCGCATCGGCCTCCTGATGGATGTGGCCCTAGACCCCATAGCCCGGACCCACCATCTCAATGTTGTTCAAGGGGTTGCCGCAACGTTGGGGCTGAATATTGCAGGCTATGGATTCACTCAACGACCGGTGGGGGTCAAATTAAGCGATACGGCGGCTCAGACTCCTTCCTGGGGAACGATTGAAGACCCACAGACTCTTCTAGATGGGGCTAAAAGGCTCATGGAGAAGGGTGCAGAAGCGCTTGCCGTGGTGGTACATTTTCCTGAAGTCGGCGATACAGGCTATGACCAGGGGCAAGGGGTAGATCCGATCGCCGGAGTGGAAGCCGTAATTTCTCACCTGCTTGTCAAAATGCTGGGTATTCCCTGCGCCCATGCCCCTTCGTTGATGGCTGATGCTGTCCCCGTTCAGGAAGTGCATCCCCGTGTTTGTGGAGAGGTGGTGGGACACACTTTTTTGCCCTCTGTACTGGTTGGCTTGAGTCGAGCTCCCCAATTTGTTCCGATAACTGATAGGCCTCTCACCCCTACGAACCTGATGGCACAAGACGTGGATCTGGTAATTACTCCTGCGCATTGTTGTGGAGGTGCCGGAATTTTGGCTCTAGCGGGCCGTTCTCCTGCACCCTTGGTCTTGGCGGTAGAAGAGAATCAAACGGTTCTAGAAGTCCCTCCAGAGCCCTTAGGCATCAAAGCCGTTAGAGTTGCCACTTATCTAGAGGCGATTGGGGCAGTAGCCGCTTTTGGAGCAGGGGTAGACCCCTGTCGATTGCGTTTGGATACACCTTGGGTTTCCAAACTATGACGTTTACCCGTGAACAGATTTTGGGGCTTTTGATGGCCACAGCGGTCTTTCTGCTGGTGATAGCCCAAATTTGGGGAGCTTTGGCTGGAATCCCGGTTGGGGCTCCATTTCATTTGAATGGAAGGGATTTTGGGCTGGGCATATTGCTGGGATTGGGGATTATGGGCCTGAGTATCGTCATGTACTACAGTTGGCCCCAATATCGGGAATCGGCAGATATGTATCTGGGTTTAGTGCTCAAGCCCCTCGCTCCCCAGGACACAATTTGGGTTGGTCTATTGCCCGGCCTGAGTGAAGAACTGCTCTTTCGGGGCATCGCTTTACCGGCGTTGGGCCTGGTACTGAGTAGTCTGCTTTTTGGAGTGGTTCATCTCCTTGACTGGCGGCAGTGGCCCTATGCCCTCTGGGCTACCGGGATTGGCTTGCTCTTAGGGCTAGCGATGCTGTGGAGCCAAAATCTGCTGGTGCCCGTAGTGGCTCATGTGACCACCAATATTTTGTCTACACTGTTCTGGCGGGTCCGTTTATCCCCAGGCGCCTGAAGCCGGTAGATGGGGCTGGACGACTATCCAACCCGTGGCTAGTACCCAAAACAAGAGACAGACCATCAGACCATTCAGGCCGAGGTGGAGTGGACGAGCCCAAGAACGACGGGGAATTTGGAAGCCGACCCAGGCAGACGTGCAAACAAGGATCACCATGGTACTTCCCGCCCAAAAATGGGCGGAAAATCGGAGATGGCCATGGTCTTGCACCGTGCCATAAAAGCCAACGCTCCACAGCAAGAGCGTCAGGAAAACTAAAATCCTCCCTAAGGCAGGATGGGCTTTGTAGAGCCAAGCTTTGGCCAGTTTCCCCCGATGACGGCCTTGCCATAGTTGGTAGCCACTGATGCCCAAAAAGGTGATGGTCAAGGTAGAAAGTCCCATAGACCAAGCTGCTGTTTTCCAAAGCCAAAGCATTTATATGGCTCCGAACTATGGGCAGAGTTTACCCTAAATCAGCAATCGCCTGTGGTCTCTATAGTGGAGACGCGATATATCGCGTCTATCCAAATGGTACAAATGGTGGGCACCCTGGGGATCGAACCCAGGACCGATCGGTTAAAAGCCGAGTGCTCTACCGCTGAGCTAGGTGCCCTCACCAGCAATCCACAATAACTGTGCTGTAGACCTATGTCAATCCAATCTCTCGTTCGCCTCTAACGGAAAAAGAATGTCATTCTGTGGAGTCCTGCTGGGTAAACTCAGAATGAGCTGGGAGCGATGAAAACGGGCGCATGCAAAAAGAGAAAATTCTTCTTATCGAAGGACACGATTTTTATCGTACCCGCTTCATGCAAGGGCTAATTTCCCAAAATTATGAAGTGGTCTGCTACCGCTCTGCTGAGAATTTTGACCACTTGGTGCAGCAGGAAGCTCCCTATTTGGTGATTGCTGATGTCACCCAGCTAGGGTTAAGCGAGGGCAACATCGAAGGGAAAAACTGTCCGGTTTTAGAACATTGCCAAGCCTTTTATCCGTGGCTACCGATTGTTCTGATGGTAGAGCGCTCAGAACCGATTGACCCTTTAGAGCGCAGGTGGGCCGTAGAACAGGGTGCGGCTGACTTCATCGTCAAGCGGGTAGACCGGATGGAGCTGCTGCTCCAGCGGATACACGATCTTCTGCGCCCGGGAACAAAAATAAACCAACGGGCTTTGCTGGCGGCCTATGCGCAGCCAACCTCGTACTAACAAGTACTATGACATATGCCATAGTCGCGGTCATGGTCAACCAAACGGTACTATAACTATAAATGATAAGTTAAGGTTAACCCTGTACGAGAGATTGCACTAGATTTCTAGGCTAGTTCTTGTACTATAGCTAGACAAAGAAAAACCTGGGAATCTATACTTGGAGACTGATTTTGGAGGATAAGGTTATTCTGGAACAGCTTGCCTTGACAGTAAGTCTACGTGGCAGCCGGGAGGTGAAAGACACCTACCAGGTTTTCCGCCTGACTGGTTTATTGGATGCCTTTTCTGAGCCGATCTTTCGGAAGGTGCTCAACGGTTATATCGAGTCTGGACCTACGAACGTTATCCTGGATCTCTCTGGTATCGATTTTTGTGATAGCTCTGGTTTAGGGGCTTTGGTGCAACTGGCTAAAAAGGTCCAGAACGTGAACGGTACTTTTCAAACCATCAGTAACCCACGGGTTACACAAACGGTTAAACTGGTACGACTAGAGCAGTTTCTCTCTCTACAGCCTTCTTTGGAAAAGGCCATCGAGAATCTCACTTCGGAGAAAAAATAACTGCGTGATCCGAAACATCACAATCCTGCGGTTTTAGCCTACCTGGGGGATGCGGTCTACGAACTGCATATTCGTCAGCAACTTTTGCAACGCCCTTGCTCTGTTCATCAACTCCATCAAAAGACGATCCGGCGTGTACGCGCTGAAGCTCAAGCCGTTCTGGTAGAGCCTCTCCGCTCCTATCTCCACCTCCCTGAGCAAGAAATTCTTAAAAGGGGTCACAATGCAAACAGCACAATCCCTCAGCGTTTAGACCCAGAAACTTATCGCAAAGCCACTGCGTTAGAAGCGCTACTCGGTTATCTTTACCTAAGTGACCCTGGGCGCCTTGAGCAAGTCCTAGCCTTCCTTGATCAACTCTCCTCCGATGAAATCTCCCCCCATGAATAAAGACAGTAAAAAATTCAGCAAGAAGCCCAGACCCTCAAGAGCGGGCAAGCCTGGTTCTTCTGCCACCAGTGGTGCTTATAAAAGGACGTCCAGCTCTTCTAATTCTGCACGTAGTCACTTTAAGAAAACACGGACTTTCTCAACGCGTCCTAGTTCTTTACCAGAATCGACAGAAGAGCTATCCTCTGACAAAAGCCGCAACTGGAAACCTCGTTTAGCTTCATCTTCCCGATTTGCGCCCCAGCAATCTTCAACACGCAAGCCCTACCAAAGAACGGAACAGAGCACAGACCGTCCTCGTGACGACCAAAGTGCTGTTCGCAAACCTTTTCGCCGGTCCGAACAAGAGTCAGATCGTCCTCGTACAGGGCAATCTCCTGCCCACAAGCCATATCAGAGAGCAGAAAAGAGCGCAGACCGTCCTCGTAGCGACCAAAGTACTGTTCGCAAACCTTTTCGCCGCTCCGCACAAGAGTCTGGAACGACCGTGAGGTCCAAGTGGAATGACCGTGGAGGATCGTCGCGTCCCGCTCCTCGCAGAAGTCCCAACGAATTTACTATCCAGAGGAAGCCAAGAGCTACAGCCCCTGCAGAAGCGCTGGTTTCTCCCCCTGAAGATGAAACAGAGCTGTTATACGGCAAACAGCCGGTGCGTTCAGCCCTGGAGAAAGGTCGCACCTTAAATCGTCTCTGGATCACGGATCAGCTTCGTTATGATGGGCGCTTCCTGCCTCTGATTGAAGAAGCTAAGAACAAGGGAACGGTTATTGATGTGGTGGATCGTAAACGACTTGACCAGCTTACCCAAGGAGAAAACCATCAGGGGGTAGTAGCCCAAGTCGCTGCTTATACCTACTGGGAATTAGAGGACCTGATTCAACAAAGTGCTAAAGAACCGGAGCCGATGCTTCTGGTCTTAGATGGTATCGAAGACCCTCAAAACCTAGGTTCTCTGATTCGTACGGCTGAAGCTCTAGGGGTGAATGGACTGATCATCCCTCAGCGCAGAGCTTCCGGGGTTACTGCTACGGTTTCCAGAGTGGCCGCTGGTGCTGTCGAACATCTTGCCATTGCCCGCGTCGTTAATCTGAACCAAGCCCTAGAGCGACTCAAAGAAGCGGGCTACTGGGTAGTGGGTGCTGAGGCTTCTGGGGAACGTTCTGTCTCGGCGATAGACCTCAAAGGTCCCTTAGTGGTGGTGATTGGTTCTGAAGGGAAAGGAATCAGCCTTTTGACACAAAAACTTTGTGATTTCATCTGTCATATCCCCCTGCGAGGAAGAACTCCTAGCCTTAATGCAGGGGTTGCTGGGGCGATTGTTCTCTATGAGGTCAGTCGTCAACGAGCAACTCGGACTATCAAAATGGAGCTTACTTAGTCCATCATCTTTTTCTGAGTGATGGACTCGGCCCAAGATTGATTCTGATCTACGGTCAGAACAATTTTTTTATAGAGTTCATCCCTTAAATCTAAGACTAAGTAATCTTTATCTCTGGTGGCATACCAGAATTCTTTGCTGTTTCCTGTGTAATAAGTTCCTGCTTTAATCACGCCAGGGATAGAAGTTCCTAAGGCTCGAATTTCTGTCCAAGTACTGGTGGGTTTTTCTGTAGAAACCCGTTCAATATGAGCTAGGGGAATTACAAAAGTTTTGCTAAGACTGACCGCCCACAGTTGTTCAAACCACTCCATTTCTATGCATAGTTTCTGATCAACAATGCTTATATTCATATTTTTTAAACCTCCTGTGCAAAAGAGTCTCAAACACTTCTGAAAAGTGATCTAATTCCCAAGTATTGCTCATTCAGTTGTGATGTAAAACTTAAAATCTCCGCTCTTAGCCACTGGTAAAATCACTAGGGCGGACAGAATCTAGAAAATCTTTAAAGGCCTCTTGTTCCGCTACATCGGCTTCCTGGTTTACGGACATAGAAGCTTCTGAAATGACTTCTTCCATTGCCCAAATCGGAGCATTTAGGCGAAGCGCTAGCGCAATAGCATCACTGGGTCTGGCATCTATATCTTTTTTGATCTCGCCTTTGCGGGTGCTAATAACGGCGTAAAAGGTTTGTTCTTTAAGGCCGTGAATAACAATTTTCTCTACTTCGACACCCCAGGTATCAATAAAATTGGCCAACAGGTCGTGGGTCATCGGGCGAACCATTTTTCGACCTTCTAGAGCCTGAAGGATGGCACTGGCTTCTGGTTTCCCAATCCAAATCGGGATCGCTCTACGGTCATTTAGATCCCGTAGTACAACGATCGGAGTGTGGTTGGCAGCATCGATAGCGATCCCAGCTACCTTCATTTCCACAGCCATATAGGTGCCTTGGTTCAATTCTACTTACTAGAGTACCCCTCGTCGGACACTGGAACTTATTTCCTTCGCACAATTTCTTGATAGGCTCGGTCTACTGCTTGGATCCAGGTATTTTGCAAGAGATCTTGGAAGGCGGCATAGCTCATCAGTCCCCCGGCGCCTACGCCTTCTTTCACATATCCCTGTTCATAGGCCCGTAAACCCGCATAAGCAGAATCATAGAGTTGGTATTCAGTGGTTACTAGGGGAACTGCCCCAATTTGCGCGGCTAACCCTCCGGTGTCCCCCGTCAGGTCATCGGCTACCCAGCGGGTAGTTCCTACGATGACGTGTTCGGCATCCCAGGACTTCTGTTGTTCTAGGGCTAGCCTTTGACAGACCGCTGCCACGGCTAACATTTGGGTGCCTCCTGCCAAAATCACAGGCCCCCCCAGACTCGCTCCCATTGCCACTCCTGCGGCTAGGGGCTGCATCGGGTCCCCTACAGCGGCTAAGACATCCCATACAGCAGGGTTAGGAGGAAGATAGGCAAGTCCTTGTTGAACTAAGGATTCTTTTTGCGGGTGATTGCACTGACGATGAGAACTGTTGACCCGTCCAAGGGCTTGAATACCCAAACCCAGCATCACGGCCAAAGCGGTGGTGGTTCCTCCCGCTACACACTCGCCGATAATCATTCCTTGTCCCGCTTGCGCATTCTTTTGTCCCCAGGTGTAGCCTTTGGTCCATAGGTCTTGAACAAGGGGGTGCGTCAACGCTTGACCCGTACTTAAGCAACGGGCGGGAAACTCCCCCATTGCAATCATCGGTAGATTAGAAGGCTCACTTAGCCCTCCGTTCAAAACCACGGTTTCTAGCCCAAAATAATTGAGAACCCCTTTACTTAAGACTACGGGAGAGGGAAAGCCTTCAGGGGCGGTAGGTAATCGAGCAGAATAGCCTTTTAGTAAAACTTCGGCATCCGCGATGGCCGTATAGCGACGAGCCTCGGGAGTGGCTCCTGCCGCAGAAATTCCTGGGATGAGACAGGTTTCGGTGAAGCCAACCACACAACAGAAAATGGGCTTTTTCCCGGACCATTGCTGCTTTAGGTGCTGGAGTGGTTGCGCCCCTTCAAAGGGAGCCGCTGGTTCCCGCTTCATGGACAGGGGACTATACACAAGCCGAATCATGGCAAAAACCTTTGCCACCGAGATTCCAACCACTGGGGAGCAAGAGCAGTATCGTATCCCAGTCTTTTCAAGCTGAATCGAGCTGCTAGATGAACGGCCAGCATGTAGACGAGCTGTCCCGCCAGACTACTCACCAAAAATATGAGCCAAACTTGCCATATCGAGAGTTTGATATACATCCCGAACCACTGACTGCCCCATTGCACCCCTTTGACGACTTGGTTGGCCAGCCATACAAACCAGTTTTCTCCCAAGAGTATGGACAGGAGGGCATAGCGAAAAATTTCTCCTAGGGTCATGATCACGGCTCCCAAGGGAATGGTTTTTCCCCAAGACCAGCCCCGACGCCAGGCCCAGGCTAGAAAAAGGCTGACTATTCCGAAGGGAATCAGGTAGCGGATGCTGCGGGTCGGTCCTAAAAAAACAGTCAGGAGCAAGGTGGAAACCATAACCACCAAGCCTGCTGTTTTTGGATTCCAACGAAGCGCTGCCAGCAGGACGGGCAGGGCAATTAAAATACTCAGGAATGGACCTGCTGTGAGAAATAAGTCTACAAGCCAAACCAAGACGATGACGCTTGCCAGAAAGGCAGCTTCTACCAAGCGCAGAGGGCCTGAGTCAGTCTTTCCACTGTAAGGTGCGGGTGTTTTTGAATATCTTTCCACAGAGCTATTATCCCCTTGCGCGTGGATACTCAAGCGGTCAGGGAGGCAGTACCTTAGGAATAGAGCTATCCATTATGTTCTTTTTGCTGTAAGAGAGGATTCCATGGAATTTGTTGCGCAGAATGTTTCCCTAGACCAATACCAGGGGGATGCCCTGGCGGTGGGATTATTTGAGGGTGCTAGCACAGAGGTGTTAGACCTTTTGAACCAAAAAAGTGGAGGTCTCCTTCAAGAAATTCTCGAAGAAGAAAAATTTACGGGAAAAAAAGACTCCAAAGTCACGGTCCGTATGCCTAAAGGCCAATCCATTAAGCGCCTCTATGTCCTTGGGTTAGGCAAAGAAGAAGACTACACCTTAGACAAGATTCGTATGGCTGCTGCCAGTGCTGCTCGTCTCGCCAAGTCCAATAAATACAGTTCCTTGGGATTATCTTTACCCCCCCTCCTCAGCGAACCTGCCGAGAGCATCACGGCGCAAGTAGAAGGGGTCAGTCTTGCGATGCATACCTTCGAACAGTTCAAATCGAAAAAGAAAGAGCAAGCAAATGGGGACGAAGAGCCCACGGTTCAGCTCCAACAGGTTTCGATTTTAACGAATCAGGAAGAGGCAAAAACAGCGATTGCCAAGGGAGAATCCATAGCCCGAGGCACAATCTTAGCCCGCGAACTCGTTTCTGCTCCCAGTAACTTTGTTACCCCTTCCAAAATGGCGCATGAAGCTCAAAGCATTGCGGAATCTCTGGGGCTTGGTGTAGATATCTTGGACCGCGCTCAGTGTGAAGCTTTGGGAATGGGAGCTTTCCTCGGCGTAGCTCGAGGTTCGGATGAACCCCCTATGTTCATCCATTTGTATTACAAGCCAGAAGGTACTCCCCGCCGCCGTTTGGCCTTTGTCGGGAAGGGCGTCACTTTTGATACGGGCGGCATTTCGATCAAACCCAGCAGTGGCATGGAAATGATGAAGACGGATATGGCTGGAGCCGCCGCTTGCCTCGGCGCCATGCGAGTGATTGGAGAACTGAAGCCCGATGTGGAAGTGCATTGTGTGGTACCTGCTACGGACAATATGCCTTCTGGAAAAGCGATCAAACCAAGCGATATTTTGGTGGCGTCCAATGGCAAAACGATTGAGGTGGATAATACGGATGCGGAAGGAAGACTGATTCTGGCGGATGCCTTGGTCTATGCGGAAAAATTGGAGGTAGATGCCATCGTCGATTTGGCAACCCTAACGGGAGCGGCGCTCGTGGCCCTGGGAAGCAGCATTGCTGCCCTCTACAGCAAAGACGAAAAGCTGGCCAGCCAGATTCAAGAGAGTGCTCAAAAAGCAGGCGAAAAGTTCTGGCGCATGCCTCTGGAAGATGACTACTTTGAGTCCATGAAGTCTCTAGTGGCTGATATGCGCAATATCGGTGGGAAATATGGCGGATCGATCACGGGGGCCCTCTTCTTGCAGCAGTTTGTAGAAAAAACGCCTTGGGCGCATCTGGATGTGGCAGGTCCGGTTTGGTCCGATAAGGAAAAAGGCTACCTGAATCGAGGGGGCACCGGCTTTGGGGTGCGCACCTTGGTGAATCTAGCCCTGGCAGAGTAGAATTTGCCGATTGAAATCATGGATTATGGTCCTGTAGAGGCGCAGTATATCGCGCCTCTACATAGGATTCTCGGCAAAGAGATATTCTTGGACGGGAATACCGCCAATGATATGTTCTTGTAAAATGCGCTCAATGACCTCAGGGGTGGCGCTGTGGTACCAATATCCTCCAGGATAGACCAAGAGGATGGGGCCATCTTGACAGACCCGTAGGCAGTTTACCTTGGTGCGGAACACGTATTGAGAAGCATCCGACCCTTCCAGTTTTTCAAGTCCTAGTTCTCTGATCCGTTTTTTGAGATAGTCCCAGGCGACTAAGCCCGTAGCCTTGTCACAACACAAGGGCTTGCTTTGGTCCGCGCAGAGCAAAAGATGAGATTGATAGCCTCTATCCTCGGGGCTACAGGCAATAGAAAGGGAACGAGCACGCTCAGTCAGGTCGGTCATCGGTTTGGTCTTACTTAGAGCTGTCTTAGGCGAGTGGAATATGAACCCCTTCATGAAAGCAGACTTAAGCAGTGAGTGGCCATCCTTCAACGAGGGGAGACACAGGGGGGGGGTGGCTTCAGAAGCCTAGATCCGATTTGGCTAACTCTGCCGCCGTACGAACGTCTTCATCGGAGCGGTCTTCCCACAGGTCTGCACCAATTTCCCGATAGAACTTTTCATCGTAGGCACGCGTGCGCACAACCACAGCCATTGGTACGGCATAACCAAGAATAAGGGCTTGCTGTTTGGGGTCCATCTGGGCTAAGACTGTCCGCAGAGCCTGGCCTCCAGCCACCCCTGTGAAGACGGCATCAATGTCTTTATCGTCATTCAAAAGGGCCGTGATACGCGTGCCCAATTGAGACATGACTTCGTTATCAATCCCGGAAGGGCGCTGGTCAACCACTAAGAGCGTGACAAAATACTTGCGCATCTCCCGAGCAATCGTACCGAAAATAGTCTGCTTGGCCTGTTTAGGATCTAAGAAGCGGTGGGCTTCTTCAATGGTGATCATCAACTGTCGGGGTTTATCTTTGGCATCTTTGGATTGTAGATATTTCTCTGCTCGTTTCACATATTCCCCGTGCAATTTGCGGGTGATGATGTTCGCCGCGAGCATGTAGCTTAAGAGAGAACCTTGTGAGCCAAACTCAATCACAACATGCTTGCCACTAGACAGAATATCGGTGAGCTCCGATAGATAGTCATGAGGGCATACTGTCTTCAGATATTTCAGGTCCTCCAAACGGTTTAGCTTTCGTTGGAGCGCCATAATCGAGGGAGCATTGCCCATATTTTCTTGGCAAAATTCTTGTATTTCTCCGTTGCTCATTGTCATCAAACGGCTGATCCAATTCTCTCCGAAGTGATTGCGCAGAATAATCGCATTTTCAATACTGGCATCGGAAAGATTTAGTTCACCACGAATCAAACTTAGGTCATCTACATCTATTTGATTCATGCTGATATAGAGCTCACGGGCATCCCGGACCCCACGTCGCTTACTGGCTTCTGGATCCAGGGTGTAAATTTGAACTTGACCAGAGAATAGCTGGCGCAAACCCTTGACCGTACTGCTTTCTTTTCCTTCCTTGGCGGCTTCCCAGCCATACTCAGAATGCATATCAAAAATAAGGTTCACGGCTGCTTTTTTGCGAATTACGCCACTGAGAATGAGGCGGGTTAAAAAAGATTTACCCGTTCCTGACTTTCCAAAAATGCCATTCGAACGTTCTACAAATCGCTCTAAATCAAGACAAATCGGCACATCCATATCGAGGGGCTGACCGATGTTGAAATTCTTACGCTCTGGGTCTGTTTCACTACCAAAAACTTGTGTAAAGTCGAATTCGGTAGCATCCAAAACTTGAGCAAAGTGAGAAGGGACTGTTTTTACAGGACGCAACTCATTGGTCTCTGGCTCAAACATGAGCATTGGAGTGAGTTTTATAGTGCCAAAAGTTCCCGTTCCAGCTAAGACCTCAGACATGAAGTCATCATCATGCTCTGGAGGATTCATCAGGATTTTGGGGCTGGCGGTGCCGAGGATCACATCGGTTAACATCGAAAAAAACCGTGTCTTACGCCCCTTAATAATTACAAATTTGCCTACCCGCATCTCTTCGACGGAGACATCGGCATTGAGTCGGGCTTCCAATCCCAGACTAAGAGAACCCTGCACTACGATGCCAAGAGGGTTTGGACTGTTAGACCGGAACGGTTCTGGTTCTCGGGAGAAGCTAGCCATGTGAACACCTGACCATTTGCGATAATGTAGCACTAACCCTGGGGGTGGGTAAACGCCTATGACGCTAGAAGTGTGGGAATATCGTAAATGATCGGTTGACTTAATATCCATGATCGGTCTTTTGCTCCACTTCTGGAAACTTTCATTGAAAATAAGAAACGATTGATGGAGTGCAATCTACGACCCGATGGACGCCATAACTAAGTTTCACTATTTTTTTGACTGCTGTATCGGAGCTTGGAGCACCGAGCGCACCTATCACTATCTGACTCGCCAGGAAGTAGAACGTTCGCGCACAGAGTTCACCATCCGAACCCTAACGCCTCCGTTGAAGGAAAAAGTACTCCGGGATAATCAGCGTTCTTCTCTCCTGGTAGATAGTCTATTAGGGTTTTATCTTGCCTTTCAGACCGTTTCCGAGAAAGGGGAAGAAGTCTCTCAAGATTTGAATATGCTCTTTATCCCTGACCAGGAGGATGCGCCAGTCCTAGAAGGTGCTTATCTTCGAGACCGGGCCTACGAAGAAGACAAACCGATGGCGGCTCACTTTCGCTTCGAGCCACAAACGCAAGAACTCTTGATGACTACGATCTATTCCGAAGTCATCGCCGTAGATTCCATCACGCTGATTAATCCGAACCTGAGAATTCGCAAGATTCTTACCTATCGTCGCTCAGCCGCAGGCCAGCCCCTGGAAAACCTGGTTTTGGTGGGCTTTGGAGTGGAACAGAAGATCCTTTGAGGCGAATGGCGTTACGTACGGCCTGGTGCGTACTTAGGGTAAGCGCATCTTATTTTTAAAACACTTGCTGGACAAAGCTTCCAGAATTTAGATGTGCTTACGCTGGGATTTAGCATCGTTGTTTTAAGATCATCTCTGCAATCATTAGGTCTAACGGTGTAGTAATTTTAATATTGGACTCTTCTCCAGAAACCACCACTACATCGTGCCCCATTTGTTCTAGCAGCATGCTGTCATCGGTGACTTCCCAACCTTTTTTAATAGCATCTTCGTGCGCCATTTTGAGCAGGGCTACATCAAAGCCCTGGGGAGTCTGAGCAGCCCAAATTTTTTCGCGCTGGGGGGTTTGTTCTATCTTTCCGGTAGTTATTTCTACAACTTTAATCGTGTCTTTAACGGGGATAGCGGTGACCAGTCCCGAAGCTTCTTCTAGGGTCTGACTGCAACGGTCCAGCAACGTGTGTGTCACCAAGCAACGTGCTCCATCATGGATTAAAACTTTCTCAGTTCCAGTCGGTAAAGCCAATAAACCTCGATATACCGATTCTTGACGGGTTGATCCTCCTGCAATGAGAACTATAGGTTTATATAGTGGATATTCCTGAAGTATGGATGCAATATTTTCTTTTTCTTCCGGTTGGATAATCAAGCCTATCCATTCCACAGAAATTGCCTGTTCCGCCGCCAAAAGGGTCCAAGCAAGGATGGGCTTATTGAATACTTCTAGAAAAAGTTTATTGACCGTGGCTCCCATGCGCTTACCAGAGCCCGCACAGGCTATGAGCAGATGCATGTTTTCAATCTCTTAAAACGTACCCTACACCCCGAACAGTTTGGATTAACTTCTTTTCACCTTCCCCTTCTATCTTGATCCGTAGATAGCGGATATACACCTCAATAATATTGGACTCTCCAGCAAAGTCTTCTCCCCATACCTCTTTAAGGATCTGTTCGCGACTGAGCACTTCACGGGGATGAAGCATTAAAAACTTCAGTAGCTCATACTCTTTTCCAGTTAGCTCAATCGGTCGCTTACTGCGCTCCACTTCATGGGTTTTAGGATTGAGCGATAGGTCGTTGCATCGCAAAACTGTATCAACCTTGTTCTGGGCTCTGTAGCGACGGAGCTGTGACGTGATACACATCAAGAGCTCATCAGTTGAGAAAGGTTTGACAATATAATCGCTGGCTCCTGCGTCAATACCTTCTGCTCGTTTTTCAACAGAGTCTTCTGCGTGCATCAGTACTACTGGTAGCAGTTTGTGACCACTCCTGCGGATCTGGCGACAAACTTCCACACCAGTCCAATGGCCAAAATAACTTTCCAGAATCACCAAGTCTGGTGGGGTTTGTCTAAGTAGCACTATACCTTGGTCGCGGTGTTCTACCAGACGCACTTCATACCCTCTTTGAGACAGGGCCATTTTCAGGGCGTGCCCATGGGGTTCTGGGTCACTAAATAAGAGAATTTGAGCGGGATAGGTCTCTGCCACGAGGGATTTGTGCGTAGACATCAGGGCAGTTCCACAGAAAAAGGTTTAGCTATATGGGGCAGCCCCCAGCCTAGTTTTTCCCGAAGGAGTTCAAAAAATTCTGGAGGTTTGAGACGAATCAGTCGGGCCCGATGAGAAGAACGTTCCATGACGATCCGATCTCCAGGCAGAATGTAACAGCCAGAGCTACCATCTACGTTCAGAATTAAGTGTTCATGGTTAAGAGGTGGATAAACCACTAAGGGTTGATGATCTGCAAAGACCAGGGCACGGGCTGCCAGGGAATGAGGACAGATGGGAATTACCTGCATAACCTGCACATCGGGCGTAATTACAGGTCCCCCGGCGGAGAGGGCATAGGCGGTTGAGCCGGTGGGGGTGGCAATGATCAAACCATCTGCAGCAATATCCACTGGATTATGTCGACCAATGGTCACTTCGAAATGACACATGGCCGTAAAGGGTTCTTTGTGAACAACCGCTTCATTGACGCCTATAGCTTCCCAAAGTACCCGTTCTTCCCGGTAGACCCGGACCTCCAACATGGTCCGTTCTTCTACGTCGTAGGCCCCTTCCATCACCGCTTCGATTGCTTCTTGAAGATGGGTGAGGTAGGTTTCTGTCAAAAACCCCATATGTCCTGTATTCACAGTGAGTAGAGGAATCCCAGCAGGCGCTATTTGTCGAATAGCGGAGAGGACCGTGCCATCCCCACCAAGGACTACGGCAAATTCCATATTCTCATCAAACCCTTCTGGGGCCAGACCATGAATAGGCGTGTGGCATATGGGGCTATCCCGTTTAGCAAAGCCTAGGATTCCTCCCCAGCCTGTAGCGGTGTAGAGCCCATAGCCTTTTGACGACAGCCATTCAGAAGTAGCATGGACTGCTTTAGTGGCGCTGGGCTTAGTGTCATTGAAAATAATGCCGATTTTTCGACCCACAGAATAAAACCTTAACGAAGCGAACGTTTGTTGAGGAAGAAGATCTTTTCATGGTACGTCCCTATTTTGCCTCTATCCAGTGTGCAGTCTTTAAGTTCTGCAACAGAGCGATACATCTATTGTGCTTTCATTGCTGCATCGCCTTGAAGCTATCCTGTGTGCCACATTGATATTTAAACGGGATAAAGGGACATGATGGGCGAAGAACAGGCAGTCTTGGGGTTGAATCGGGCGTTTTATCGTGCTTTTGAGAAAAAAGACTTAGATACCATGAGTGCTCTTTGGTCCCATGGCAGTGCAAGCCGGTGTATTCATCCTGGAAGGGATGTTCTGAAAGGCTGGAAAGTGATTTATTCTTCCTGGGAGAAAATATTTCGCAA
>JBAUTB010000101.1:0-7135 GCA_049582005.1 Gloeobacterales cyanobacterium
CTTGAAGGGAACCTTCCGCCACCTCCAAGGGAACGATAAAGTAGACCAATCCCCTACTGTCTGCATAATAGTCAGCAGATTCTGATTGGAGCCGACCTTGTCCGACTTTGCCGAACTCCGAAAGATAGCGAAGCAACTACAACAGCAACCCCAGGGCTGGGCTGATAAACTACCCCCAGATAATTTTCGTCATCATCAAAACGCAGATCCACCGAGAAGGAGCAAAGTCGCCTACTTCTTAGTAGATGCCCTTTGTCATGA
Organism: Gloeobacterales cyanobacterium; assembly: GCA_049582005.1. Lineage (GTDB taxonomy): Bacteria > Cyanobacteriota > Cyanobacteriia > Gloeobacterales > PMM-0068 > Sivonenia. The sequence continues at coordinate 262 of JBAUTB010000101.1, forward strand.
GATGGCTAGAGAATTCTTCTCTGATTTGCAAAAAGCAAGCTCAAACGTAGGTCCAAAGACAACTCCTCCCAAAGCCCGCTCTGCCGAACTACCGACCTTTACGCCTAAAGGCAGCACGGAAGTAACACCCACACGTAGGGATCGTTGGCCCATGCTTACGACAGAAAAGGACTTCCAGCGTTTAAAAAAAGACCTCAAACGTGCTAAAGCCGATGCATCCACCATCCGTCCATCCGAGAAACAGGGTTCCGAGAACGCTAGTTCCAGTCGCCACCGCGTGGAATTCTTAAAGTTAAAGGAGGTGTGTGCGCAGACAACAGACCGTTTAGAACAGCAATGTTTGGAGGCGGACCTGATAGTGGTAGATGGTAAAGAAATAGGCAGCGAAGTAGTAAAAGAAGAACTAGTAACCGAAATAGGAATAACAGACAAAGAACTCAATGAATCCCAAGCAATTAGGGGCGCAGGGGAAAAGAAGGTTAGCCTGGTAGCCTTTGGGCGTTGGATCGAGGAGCTTCAGTTGGCATGGGAGCGTCTAGGCAACTTAGGGGTGCAAGAATTTGTCTTTATTACGGGTAATGCAGGCCAAACCGTCGTTTCTTCGGAAGTGCCCGCTGTTCAAGAGCCTCCTCATCTCCAGGAGTCCTCCACCGTCAAGGTCAAATATCAGCTTGAGGCAGAGGCTAAACCGGAAATGTTGGGGTATGGTCGCATGCAAATCAGGGTCAAAGCCATCGCGGAGGCGCAAGGAGGGGCTATGCATCCCGACCCTAAGCTGATTTATTTAGGGCTACGTGTACCGGATCGTCCTGAGATCCAAGTCACGATCAAAGATGCCCCTGGTGCTGTAATGAATAATCTCAATAAACACCAACTGGCCGTTGCCCTGAATCAGGATTGGATTGAGGTTTTGTTTGACCTCACCGGACCGCAAGATGAATGGGTCCAGGTAGAGGTGTATGAGCTCGAAACAGAAGACAAGATAGTATCTGCGTGCCCAGAGGCTTCCTTTAGAACAGTGGGCACGCTGCCAGACGAGACTCCCGATGAAGGCGATGTTGTGCCTGTAAGCACGCCCTCCTCTATTCCAACAAACCATGGCAGTGCTTGGCACGATAGTTTTGAGGATGAGAATATACGGGCGGTTTTTATCCATTTGCAGCGACATGGTTCGGTAACCGAAAATGAATTGACTCAATTTCTGGGAGGTGCCCGCAAGGCGCGCAGTTTCTCTTTAGCTTTTGAGGAATATCTGAAGAAAGTCCCTTTCTCTGTCAGGATTGAAACTACAGCCAGTGGGAAGCGATACGTCAAAGAGACTTAAGTAAAAAGAGCACTATGGCTATTAGTCCACGCGATATTGAACACATTTTTGAGCGACTTCGCTCTGGAGTAGTTCCGGAAAGAGGGCTAGAAACTTTTGCCGTGGGCATTGACCGTCAACGCACGGAGGTCCATCGCCAATTGAAATTGGCAGCAGATGGGGAAGGCGTGTTCAAGTTTCTGAGAGGGGGTTATGGCTGCGGGAAAACCTTCATGTCGCGCCTTACCGTGCTGGATGCCCAAGCCCAAGGATTTGCCACCAGTTTCGTCGTGGTTTCCGACAATGATCTGCATTTCTATAAGTTTGATGATGTGTATCGGAAAGTTGTCCAGGAATTGGGTACGAATTCCTGCCCTCGCGGAGCCTTAAGCGACATCATCGACCGCTGGATTGCCAAAGTGGAGGATGCCCTGATTGCGGGAGGGGCTGATGAAGCTCATGAAGATTTTGATGCCAAAGTGCAAGAACGCATGGAGGCTGAACTGGCCTCTTTAACCGGCGGAAAAGCCCCAGAGGATATGGCGCGCGTATTACGGGCTATTTTTTCCCTCAAACAGAAAGGAGAGATGCCGGAAGCAAGTGCACTGCTTTCCTGGTTGTCCGGTAGTGAGAATGTGGCAGCGAGTGCTAAGAAGATTGCGGGAATTAAAGGAGATATTGGTAGTCGTGAAGCGTTGGACTATCTCCAAGGCATTCTCGAAATCGTAAAGGCTGCCGGGTACAAGGGTCTGGTGATTATCATCGACGAAGCGGAGACGATTCTGCGGATGCGCCATGATATGCGGGGTAAATCCTTGAATGGCATTCGTCAGATCTGTGATGCTGCCGATCGTTTTGGTGGCTTGCTGTGGGTCTTTACAGGAACGCCAGAATTCTTCGATACCAACCGGGGGGTGGCAGGATTGCAACCCCTGCACGACCGCATCAAGTTCGATAACCAAGGGGGTTTTGTTAGTCCCCGCCAGCCTCAACTGGAACTCAAACCTTTCGATGCTAAACGATTGAAAGAAGTAGCCTTGAAACTTCGAGAAATTTATCCCACCGAAAAAAAGTCGCGGTTGGCTAAAAAGATTACGGCTGAGTTTATTGAACGTTTGGTGGATAACGTTACCTCAGGCTTCAAAGGCGATGTGGGCGTCGTCCCCCGCCAATTTCTCCGGCAATTTGTGAATGTCCTGGATCTGTCCAGCGAGTATGAAGACTATGACCCGATGACAGTTAAAGGTCTGGAACTTAAGGATTTGAATGAAGAAGAAGTACGACTCCAGCAAGGGAAACCGAGTTATGAGCAGGAGTCAGAAGATAAAAAAGGGTATGCGCTTGTTGAGTTTTAGATAACAAATCTTTGGTCATTCCAGTAGTGTAATCCTCCACTTGTGAGTTCGGGGCGGGGATGGCTTCGCCAAGTTCGCTTGCCTTAGACCAGAGGTTCAACTCCTGAAAGATTTGACCCGCCACTTGTTGATGGCGACGGTGGGGCGAACGGCTCACAAATAACTCTCCATCGATAATCTCGTAGCGAGTACCTTCACTCTGGGGCAATACCTCCAGGTCGTGGATAGTCCAGCGAATTTGCTCTGTGGACTGGCTCATCATCGGTGTCTCACTGCTGCAACAGGATGTTGCAAAGATATCTCTAATCATAAATGAGTCCCAATGGGACAATCACAGGTCAGTTTGGTAGGCCAAACAGATAGAAGGTGATTGCATCTATCCGATTTACCAAGGGAGTCCCATCGGCTTTTTTCGGTTGTAGCGATAACGCGCCCTTATTGATTACTGGGTGACCAATGATCTCTAGCTAGGCGAACTCCAACGGCTCCAATTTGCCCAGTTTGGCTGGGCAATTAAGGTGACGTCACCATATTCAAAGTCCGAATCAGCCAAACCGCTTAAACGCCACAAATCAGTTTCTGGGGTTGGGTCATGCCCTGGCTGCGTCAACCACCGAAGATCACAGCATCTGGGATCTCATAGCGCTCCTGACCAATGCGGATGATATTTAGATCGCTCTGTTTTGTGGCGCTGAATCTGCCGGGATCTGCCTGGCTCTGATCATATCCGGTGGCTCTACCGTTCTTGAAGAGGATCGCACGGGTGCGGCCATCCGGCTTCTTGACCGCAACAGTGCCGGTTCCGTTCCCTTCACGAGTAACACCAAAGAAGCAAGATGTGGTGGGCTGCCCCCCGCCCATGGCACATGGGATATTACCGGTTGCGTTGTAATTAGTGCCCTCGACCAGCGCATCACCTCTGCTAGTGGCGTTGTCACCTCCTGAGATAATCATCTCAAGGCGGTAGTTCGCCACTTCATTTCGACGGGCGGCGCTCCGCATCATGTAGACCCGGATTTTATAGTTGCCGCTCTTGGGGAGGGTTCCCTCGTATTGGTTGCTGCTCGTAGATCCGTTGAACATGGCCACTTCATTTTCACCCGGGGCTAGGATATTGAAGTAAGTGGCACCATGCTTGGTTGCCATGCTGACATTCATGGTTTGCCCTTTTCTGGCGTTCAGGACATAGTCTACGGTCTGGTAGCCCTTGATGGAGCCTTGGATGGTGGCGCTGTTTGAGCCTGACTTAAACTTTACCTGCTGGGTTCGAATCTCCTTCTGGGCGAGTACGGTTGAAGGAGCGATGATAGCGGGAGAGGCAAAGAGAACAAGAGCTGTAAGGACCAAAGAAGCGTTGAATTTTGGGTAGAACATATCAAATATTCAAGTGCGGAGCAGTTGTTTACAATTCCGCCAATAAGAATACCCCGGATTGCCGGTGCAGCGCAGTCCACTGTACGCCGTTTATGGGGAGACGAGCCTAAGTTGGGCGGTTGTTTCCGCACGGCGAACGATGAGGCGTTCCTACCGGAGCGAGCGGAAGAGCACCCACGCCGAAAGGATTGCGAGGGCCGGCCAGATCACGAGAAGGTCAACCCGGATGTTTGCCTCCGGGGTTCGGACGAGGACCAGCCACTCCCAGACCGCGTAGAGTGCCCATGCGACGGCCCCCACGAGGAGCGACCGGGGATTGCGGCCCGCGCCCATGGCCGTGAACCGTAGTGCGAGGTAACCCGCGAGGAAGATGGCGGCCACCGCCAGTATATTGAGCGGATTCCCGACGAACAAAGATACAAGGAGTTCCATGGCTTGTCACCAGAACATAGCCGGAAAAGCAACAGTCGTATGGCACCCGGAGGTGCTTCCCGGCATCAAGCATGACCCCTCGATACTAGCGTACAGGGACTCTGGAGCCTGAGCACAACCAATCATCCGTCGGAGACCACCGCTTCAGGGATGACGTAGACCGCATTATTGATGGTCTACGTTTTTTGGCTCTGCCTTAACCCTCACCACACATCGGAAGCCCACATGACTCATCCCCGTATCCACCATCTGGGGACGGCGGGCAGCAGGACGGTACCGCTGACAGTATTCCGGTGCACAAAGGTAAGAGCCACCCTTCAGCACTTTGCGAGGAATTTGAAACTGAGGTTGGGCTGGGTCGTAGCTATCCTCTATCAAGCCACCGCGAGGGTTATACGGTACGCAACAGGGCTTGTCAGCTTCTTCGGGATGCTGAGCGCTATACCAGTCGCAGGTCCACTCCCAAACATTGCCTGCCATATCGTAGAGTCCATAACCATTGGCTGGATAAGAACCTACGGGTTCAGGAGAAGGGGGATGAGATTTGAGATATTTCCAGGGAAACTTCCCTTGCCAGGTATTGGCCATGGGCTTGCCAGACGGCATGGGTTCATCCCCCCAGGTAAAGGCGGCACCCTCTAAGCCCCCCCGCGCTGCAAATTCCCATTCTGCTTCCGTCGGTAAGGCTTTGCCCGCCCACTGGGCGTAGGTTTCGGCATCTTCATAGGCAATGTGTACTACTGGCCAATGTTGCCGCTGTTTGATCGAACTACCAGGACCGTCGGGATGTCGCCAGCAGGCTCCCGGCACCCAACTCCACCACTGGTTCATGTACTGTAGGTCAACGGGTCCAGTGGTCATGTGAAACACCAGCGATCCAGGTACCAGCTTTTCCGGCGGAGTGCCAGGATAGTCGGCGGCATTCAGCGGACGCTCGGCAACGGTTACATAGCCTGTGGCTTTAACAAACTTTTGGAACTGTTGGTTTGTAACCTGATGCTTATCTATCCAGATGCCATCTATCGTGACCCGATGCACCGGCTGTTCTTCTGGATAGAAGTTGTTGGATCCCATTTGGAATGTACCGCCAGGAATCCAAACCATATCCGGTTTTGGCGGTCGGCCGGGCGGTTTGGATGGAGGTGAAGACTTCGATTGGATCACCTGGCCGACCTCGGCCTGCAGGCCCTCTGGGCTATCAGGCTCAGAGCTTGCAAAAACAGCCGACGCATCGAACACAACCTGGTCGTATTGCCAGAGTCGCTTGAAGAATTTCAAAGCACGCTGCTCACGGTCTGCCTCTGGGGCGAGCTGGATAATCTCATCGATCGTTCGTTGGCCGTCGATCGCACTCAGCAACCGATCCTCAGCCGCATCAATGGGCAGGATAAGGTCGGGATAGGAGTGAGCCCGGTTGGTCAAAACTGCTATAGCACCGGCAGGGACCCGTTCCCGGATGCATAGGGTCCAGGGCAGACAGATCGGGATATAGTACCGCCAATGATCGTGCTGATGCGACGTAGCAGGGGTATCGTCAAACTGGATGGGTTCTCGTTCGCCTGGGTAATCATGACGGTAAGCAATGAATTTATGCTTAGTCATCGTTCCTCGGAAAAGTTCCATGGCAGCATACTGAGCTTGGGCAGTGAGCTCGCCGAGACGGGCAGCATGCGGTGTCTGGGACACATTCCCGCACTGAGGTAGATAGGGAGCCTGCTCAACCCAGCGCCCAAAGACCATGCCACAGCGATCGAGCCAGTCAAAAAGTTCCGGCACGCTATAGGCGCGGTCTTGAGGATGGAGTAGGGCATCGGCCAGGGCGTCGGGATGCTTAAAATCCTTAGCCTGGCGCAAGACACTGGCGATTGGATGATCGGCAGGTAGGGACTCCAGCGTAGCCCCTAGATCCTGGAGATCCTTATTCGACGAATCATTCGACGCATCGAGGCCCAACAAGCGGCAGTACGCTTGCATCATGTAGATGCCCGTGCGCCCGTAGCGCGCATACACCATTAAATCCATCGCCCCTTCGGGCTTGAGGACATCTCGGAGGGCGCGCAGGCCGAGGTCGGGGTCAGGCAAGTGATGCAGCACCCCAGTACAAATAATCTGATCGAAGGTTTGCCCCAAATCCTGGACGCGCTCGATCGGCAACTGATGGAGTTCAAGATTTTCTAAGTTGTATGTACGCTGAAGATTGCGCGTATGGTGCAGACTTGTTTCGCTGATATCGATCGCCGTGACTCGGGCATCCGGTTCGCGAAGGGCCATCGTTGCTGCTTGGGAGGTACCACAACCCGCCACCAGGATCTCCAGTTTGCCGGGTAGCTTCTTGGTTGGCCAGATCAGGTGAAACAATGCTCGACGCCGATCCGGATTCTGGTATAGCTCAAGGTGCCGATCCAGGTTG